>SBFT01000222.1 GCA_006227805.1 Paracoccaceae bacterium | reverse complement strand
AAAGGGTAAGGGGCGAAAGCGTCAAAATGAGGGCCTTGGTGCAGCGATGGAGCGGCGATCTGGGTGGCTCCCCAGGCGGGTTCCGGCCCCCTGCGCCCCCGCCGCGCGCGGAACCGGCGTTCGGGACCGGGAGCAGGTGGCCACCTCGTCCGGCGCGCATCAACCCGATCTTAAATCCTGTCGGGTTAGACCGGGCGCAATTCGCAACAGGGGTAACGGGACATGTTGTTTTCAGGCCGCATGAACAAAAGGGACGGAGAGCATCGCCATCCGGAGGATGTGGCCATCGTCGATACCTTGCATCGTGTCATGGCGGTGATCTGGTTCAAACCGGATGGCACGATCCTTGGCGCGAACGAAAACTTCTGCAAGGCGACAGGATACCAGCTGCACGAGATCGTCGGTCGGCATCACAGGATCTTCGTCGACGCCGCTTATGCCGCGTCACAGGATTATGAAAAATTCTGGCGCATTCTGGCCGGCGGATCGTTCCATGAGGGGCAGTACAAGCGCGTGCGCAAGGACGGGTCGGACCTGTGGATCCAGGCCTCGTACAATCCTGTCCTCGATGCCCGGGGCAACGTGGACAGGATCATCAAGTTCGCCACCGACGTGACGAAACGCCGGACCGTGATCGACGGCATGCTGGCTGCGTTCCGCAAGCAGTCCGAGGGCGACTTCTCGGCCCGCATCCCGCCGGTCGCGACAGGTGAAATGGGCGATTTCACCCGCCAGTTCAACGAGAGCCTGGACCAGAAGGAAAAACTGTTCCGGGACATCGCGCAGCTGGTCTCGGGCATGGAGAGCGCATCGCGCTGTCTTTCGGACCATGCGCGGGACGTAGCGCATCAGACCGCATCGCAATCCGAAGACCTGGCGCGGACGCTCGCTGCGATGAACACGGTCGCCACACGCCTGAAGGAAACCACCGAAAAGTCGCGGCACAGCCGCCGCCTGGCACGGCAGGCCGACGACAAGAGCGGCGAGGGCCGCCAGGTGGTCGATGAGGCGAAAAAGGTGATGGCGCGGATCAAGGAGGGGTCGTCGCGCATGGAAAAGATCGTCGGCGTCATCGATTCCATCGCGTTCCAGACCAACCTCCTGTCGCTGAACGCCTCGGTCGAGGCGGCGCGTGCCGGCGATGCCGGTCGCGGCTTCGCCGTGGTGGCGCAGGAAGTGCGGATGCTCGCCCAGGATACGGCGCGCGAATCGTCGGAGATCCGCGAACTGATCCGGCAGAGCGTTTCCGATATCGTCCAGGGGGTCGAGGTCGTCGAACGCGTCGGCGTCGTTCTGGGCGAGATCAAGACCGGCATTTTCGAGATCGTGGCCGAGGCCGAATACATGGAGGCGCAATCCGATGCCCAGATCGCGGGGATCCGCGATGCATCTGATGCGCTTTCCACGCTGGAGAAAAGCGGTCGCAAGTCGGTCCAGAACTCGCGCGATGCGCTCCAGAACAGCGAGGACCTGATGCAGCGCGCTGGGCGGCTGGACAACCTGGTCCAGTCATTCGGGTGCGCGGCGTCCCGCAACAACCAGCCCCCGCCGCAGGCGCGCGCCGCCGGTTAGCGGCGGCGTCGGGACGCCGGCCGGGTGCGGAGGTGTGGGCCCGGGCGGTATCGGGCAATTAAGCATCGGTCCAGGCAGCATCGGGTTGGGCGGCATCGGATTGGTCAGAATCGGGCCGGGCAGCATCTGGTTGGGCAGACTCGCGTTCGGCGGGTGTCGGGCCCGGTGGTGACAGGCCCGGTGGTGCCGGGCCCGGTGATGACAGGTCCGGTGGTGACGGGACCGGTGATGACAGGACCGGTGATGACAGGACCGGCGATGACAGGACCGGCGGGTGTCGGCGGTTAGGCCCGGGACGGCCAAGTGATCGCGGGCCTGGCCCTGCCCGGAGGACTTGTTTCCCAACCCGGCGCAAGGCGCTGCTGCGCTGCACGCGCGAGGGACGGGCCGCACCCGGCCTGGCCATCGGCGGCGTTGGCGTTGATCCATCGCGCCGCGCGCCCCGGGTGTCAGGGGCGTCCGGACAAGAGGACCGGTCGCCCCGCGGCCCGAGGCGCTGCTGCGGTGCGCGCGACCGTGGGTTGAAACCGGGATCAGCCTGTCGCGCCTTGACGGACGGGATCTGCCGTCGGCGCGATCAGGGACGGACCTGGCCGCCGCCACACCCTTTGCCGCCACACAAGGCGCTGCCACACAAGGCGCCGCCACAACCTGCGCTGCCACACCCGGCCGAGCGCGGCCCGATCGGTCCGAAGGTCCGCGCGGTGACGGATCAGCCGTCTATCCGGGCCGCCATGATCGCGATCGCCTGCTGATAGACGCGGGCCGCGTTCCATTGCTGGATCACCGCAAAATTCGGCTGTCCCTCCTGATAGCCCTCGCCGCGCCGCCACCCCTTGCGCGCCAGGAAATTCGCCGTCGAGGCCAGCGCGTCGGCCTGATCGTAGAAATCGACGCGGCCATCGCCATTGGCGTCGACGCCATAGGTCAGGGCGTTGCCGGGCAGGAACTGGGTGTGACCCAGCTCGCCATGCTTCGCCCCGCGCGTCGCGGCGGTGATCGCGCCCATGTCCACCAGTTTCAGCGCGCCGATGGCATGGGGGCGGAAGAAATCGGACCGGCGGCAATCATAGGTCAGGGTCACGATGGCCGAGACCACCTCGCTGTCGCCCATGAAGCCACCGAAGGCGGTTTCCATCCCGTGGATGGCGATCAGCACACCGGCGGGCACGCCGTATTGCCGTTCGAGCGCGGCGTAGAAGTCGGGCGCGCGCGCCTTGCGCTTGCGGCCCTGCGCCACGATCGTGGCGGACCCGCGCCGCTCCATGAATTCGTCAAGGCTGAGGCGGAAGCTCTTCTGGTTGCGGTCGGCGGCGATGGTGCGGGTCGCATATGTCGTGCCTGCCAGCGCCTGCAGACCCTTCCGTCCCACGCCTTCGGCGGCGGCGATCCGCGCGAAATCGGCCTTCCAG
>SBFT01000062.1 GCA_006227805.1 Paracoccaceae bacterium | reverse complement strand
ATCTCGCGCTTCGGGGTGATGTTCTTCGCCGACAGCGACACCGCTTTCGCCAATATCCGCAAGGCCTTGCGGCCCGGAGCGAACCTGACCTTCGCGGCCTGGGGCGCGGCGCCCGAGAACGCCTTCTTCATGACGCCCGCGGCGGTGGCGCGCGCGCATTTCGGGCCCTCGCCCAAGTCCGACCGCAGCCTGCCCGGCCCCTTCGCCTTCGAGGATCCGGCGCGCATCGAAGGCATCCTGACACGCAGCGGCTGGCGCAAGGTCCAGGTGCGCGAGGTGCGCCTGACGCTCGACGCACTGGATCTCGACCAGCTGGCCGATCTCTGCACCGCGATCGGTCCGGCCGAGGCCGCCATGCGCCACTTCGGCGGCACCGAGGACGACCGGCGCGCCCTGCGCGCGGGGGTGCGCGCGGCCTTCGCGGAAACCGGGGGCAAGGTCGCAGCCCTGATCAACCTGGCCCGCGCCACCGCCTGATCGCGTTTCGCTTGACGGTGCGGACGCGCGGGATTATCCGGAAGCCCGGGCGCGGGTATGGTGAAAAGGTATCACGGCAGCTTCCCAAGCTTTAGTTACGGGTTCGATTCCCGTTACCCGCTCCAGCCCTGTCACCGTCTCGCCCGGGCGGTCAGCGTCCAGATGGCGGCGCCCAGACCCAGCCCCCAGACCGCCCCGCCGATACCGAAGGCGGCCATGCCGCTCGCCACGACCAGGAAGGTGACGGCAGGTGCTTCGGTCTGCCCGCCCTCTGCGAAGGCGGCCCGCATGGCGGCCACGAAGGCGGGGATCAGGGCCAGCCCGGCCACTCCGGTGATCAGCGCGGCCGGCGCCACCACGGCCAGCGCCGCAACCGCACCCGCGGCCAGCGCGAGGGCGCAATAGATCCCGCCGGAGACCACGGCGGCCCAGTAGCGCCGCGCCGGATCGGCCCCGGCATCCGGCCCGGCCATCATCGCCGCCGTGATCGCCGACATGTTGACGGGAACCGCTCCGAACGGCGCGATCCCCAGGCTGACGAGGCCCGTGCCCTTCAGCAGGAACCCCCGGTTCACGGGATAGCCGTTCAGGTCGAGCACGGCAAAGCCCGGAATGTTCTGCCCCGCCATCGTCACCAGGTAGAGCGGCAGCGCCACCGACAGGGCCGCGTTCCAGGTGAAGAGCGGCGCGACCGGGGCAAGCTCGGGCAGGCGCAGCACCGGCCCGGATGCGGCGGGGACATCCACCCCGAAGGCCAGCACCGCCAGGAAGGCCGCCACCGCCAGCGGCATCGCCGCCATGCGGTGCCAGGCCAGACCCAGGGCCCATGCGGCGATGACCGGCGCCACCAGCCACGGGTCGCTGGCCAGGCCCAGGGCCGGTGCCAGGCAGAGCCGGAACAGCACCCCGGCCAGCAGCGCGCTTGCCAGGGGCTTCGGGATCGCCCCCACGATGCGGCCAAGCGCGGGGACGATCCCCGTCAGGAACAGAAGCCCGGCGCAGAGGATCAGGGCGCCGACCGCCTCGGCGAACCCGCCCGGAAGCGCCGCGCCCGCCGCCAGGAACGCCGCCCCCGGGGTCGACCAGGCGACGGCGGCGGGCGTGCGCGTGACCAGCGGCAGCACGAGGCTGGCAAGCCCCATGCCGAGACTGGCGAAGAACAGCCCCGTCGCCGCCTGCGCGGGGCTCGCACCCACGCCTGCAAGACCGGCGAGCACGATGGCGAAGGACGCCGCGTAGCCCACGAAGGCCGCCAGCACGCCCATCATCAGGGCCTGAGGGGTCAGATCCCGCAACATGTCGACCGCCCTCCGCCCCTGCCCCTAGCGGCCCACCGCATAGGCCTGCATCAGGCGCGGCGTGGCGGCGGCGGTCAGCAGGCCGTCGGGCCCGCGCCGGGCGGCGGTCAGACGGCCGATGCTCCAGTCCTCGGCCACGTCGACGCGGTGACCGCGCGCGCGCAGGTCGGCGATGACGTCAGCACCCACCGCGGGTTCCACCACCAGGCTGCCGGGATCGGCCACGCGCGGCGCGAAGGACCCGGTGAAATGCGCGGTATGAAACAGCGGCGCGTCGATCGCCTGTTGCAGCCCCATGCCGGCATGGACCATGCGCAGGAACCAGATCAGCTGCCACTGGTCCTGCTGGTCGCCGCCGGGCGTGCCGAAAGCCATCTCCTCGCCCCCGGGACCGCGCGCGAAGCTGGGCGACAGGGTCGTGCGCGGACGCCGCCCCGGCGCCAGCGATTGCGGCAGGCCTTCCTCGAGCCAGAACATCTGGGCGCGGGTGTTCAGGCAGAAGCCCAGCCCCGGGATCGCGGGCGAGGATTGCAGCCACCCGCCCGACGGCGTGACCGCGATCATGTTGCCCAAGCGGTCGATCACGTCCAGATGCACGGTATCGCCCCGGCGCTCGGCCAGATGCGCCATCGTGGGCTCGCCCCCGCCGATCCCGGCGGCACCGCCCGCGCCTTGCGCCCGCGCGATCGCGGCCTCGGCCAGCGCCTCGAACCCCGCAAGGCGGCTGGGGCGCTGGTCGAGGCTGGCGCGCGGGCCGATCAGGGCCGCGCGCGCCGCAGTGTGGTCCGGCGACAACAGACGCGCCAGCGGAACATCCGCCCCGTCGCCATAGAAGGCCTCGCGGTCGGCATAGGCCAGCTTCATCGCCTCGGTCACCAGGTGGACGAAATCCGCGCTGCGCGTGTCCATCCCGGCGACAGCGGTATGCGCCAGGATCGCCAGGCTCTGCAGCAGGACGGGCCCCTGCCCCCAGGGCCCGGTCTTGAACACCTCCCACCCGTGATAGGTGTGCGAGACCGGATCCTCGTAGCCCGCCTGCCAGCCCGCCATGTCCTGACCCGTCAGCACACCGCGGCGGCGCGCGCCCGCGCCGTCCATCAGCTCGGAGGTGCGCAGGAACGCGTCGATGGCCTGCGCCACGAATCCCTGCGACCAGATGCGGCGCGCGGCCTCGATCTGCGCCTCGCGCCCCCTCGCCGTCTCGGCCTCGCGCAGAAGGCGCGTCCAGGTGGCGGCCAGCGCCGGGTTGGCGAACAGTGCGCGCGGCTGCGGCGCGGCACCGCCCGGGCACCAGATCGCGGCCGATGTGGGCCATTCGGCGGCGAAGAAATCGGCCAGCCCCGCGATCGTGTGGGCCACGCGCGGCAGCAGGGCATGGCCCCGTTCGGCATGGTAGATCGCGGGCCCGAGCACCTCGCGCAGGGTCATCGTGCCGTGATCGCGCAGAAGCAGCATCCAGCCGTCGAAGGCCCCCGGCACGACGCTGGCCAGAAGGCCCGAGCCCGGCACGGCATCGAGGCCTTGCGCGCGATACTGCGCGATGGTGGCGCCGGCCGGGGCGACACCTTGCGCACAGAGCACGCGCGGCGCGGGATCGCCCGCCAGCCGCAGGATCGCGGGAAATTCGCCCCCGGGTCCGTTCAGATGCGGCTCGACCACCTGCAGCACGAAGCCCGCGGCGACGGCGGCGTCGAAGGCGTTGCCGCCGCGTTCGAGGATGCCCATGCCCACGGCACTTGCGATCCAATGGGTCGAGGTGACCACGCCGAAGGTGCCGGCGATGTCGGGACGCGTCGTGAAGGTCATGGGCGGGACTCGGGTCGGTTGCGTGAGCCAGCCTAACCCGGCAGCCGCGCCCCGCCAGCCCTATTTCGTCAGGATCAGCTTGCCCGCCTTGGTGATCCGCAACTGATAGACCTGGTCGCCCAGCAGGATCAGGGCGGTCTGGCCGCCGCCGGTCAGGTCCTCGGCACGGAAGACGGGGCCGCGCTGCGGCAGGCGCGCCTCGGCGCGCTGGTCGATCGGGGTGAGCTGGTTCATCCGACCCTCCCCGTCTCGACGTGGTCGATCAGACGTTCGAGGCAGGCCTGGGCCTGCGGAAAGTGAACCAGATCCGCTCCCAGCATCTCGGAGACGGTCAGGGTCGGTTCGGGTCGGCGCCGGGGGGCGGCGCCTGAATCGTTGGTGCGGTCGGTCATTCAGGCCTCCGGGGATGAAGGGTGACTGGCTGACCGGGTGGATGGAAACAGGCCCGGCGTGGCTGAGACTAACCTGACTGAAAAAGTCAGATTAGTCAACAGGGCCGTTTCCCGGCGCGCGCGATATGCGCGCGCACCTGGCTTTCAGGCCCCTCTCAGCCTGTCAGGATGTCCGAGAACTGGTCGCGCAGATTGCGCTTGAGCACCTTGCCGGTGGCGTTGCGCGGCAGGACATCGATGAAGACCACCTTGTCCGGCACCTGCCACTTGGCGATCTTGCCGTCGTAGAAGGCCAGCAGATCCTCGGGTGCGGGGGTTTCGCCGGGCGCGGGCACCGCCACCAGGATCGGGCGTTCGTCCCATTTCGGATGGGGCACGCCCACCACGGCGGCGTCCTGCAGCTGGGGATGGGCGATCGCGATGTTCTCGAGCTCGACCGAGCTGATCCATTCGCCCCCCGACTTGATGATGTCCTTCGAACGGTCGCGGATCGTCAGGTAGCCGTCCTCGTCAAGTGTCGCCACGTCGCCGGTGGCGAACCAGCCGTCGCGCAGGATCGGCTGGTCGCCCATGCGGAAATAGCTGTCGAGGACCCAATGCCCGCGCACCATCAGGTCGCCTTGCGACTTGCCGTCATGCGGCAGGTCCTGCCCGTCTTCGTCCACGATCTTCATCTCGACGCCGAAGGGCGCGCGGCCCTGGCTTTCGCGCAGCCGGTGCTGTTCGGCCTCGGGCAGGTCGCGGTGCTTGGCCAGCGGCCGGTTGACGCTGCCCAGAGGGCTCATCTCGGACATGCCCCAGGCGTGGATCGTGTCGACGCCATAGAGCTCGCGGAAGGTCTTGATCATCGAGGGCGGACAGGCCGACCCCCCCACCACGGTGCGCTGAAGGCTTTCCAGCCTGCTGCCCGCCGCCTTGGCATGGCCCAGAAGGCCCAGCCAGATCGTCGGCACCCCCAGCGCGATGGTGACGCGTTCGCCGTCGATCAGCCGGACCAGGCTTTCGCCGTCCAGGTTCGGCCCCGGCATCACCAGCTGCGCCCCCACCATCGCCGCGCAATAGGGCACGCCCCAGGCGTTGACATGGAACATGGGCACCACCGGCAGCACCACGTCGCGCGCCGAGATCGCAAGGCCGTCGGCGGTGTTGCCCGCGAAGGAATGCAGCAACGTCGAGCGGTGCGAATAGAGCACGCCCTTGGGGTTGCCCGTGGTGCCCGAGGTGTAGCACAGGCTGGAGGCGGTATTCTCGTCGAATTGCGGCCATTCGAACGCGGGATCGCCCCCCGCGACCAGGTCGTCATACGAGAGGATGCCGGGGATCGCCTGCGCGGCGGCCTCGGTCATCGGGCCCATCAGCACGATCGCCTTCAGCGTGGTGAACTGATCGCGCAGCCTGGCGACGAGCGGCACGAAGGTCTCGTCGATGAAGAGGACGCGATCTTCGGCATGGTTGATGATGTAGACCAGCTGCTCGGGGAAAAGCCGCGGGTTGATCGTGTGACAGACGAAGCCCGCGCCGGAGGTGCCGAAATAGATCTCGAGATGCCGGCGGTTGTTCCAGGCGATGGTCGCGCAGCGGGCCTGGGGTTCCAGACCCATCGCGGTCAGGGCAGAGCCCAGTCGTCTCGCATTCTCGGCGACGCCGCCCCAGGTGGTGACGGTCTGACCGCCCGCGGTTTCGACCGACACGATGGGCGTCGCGCCATGATAGCGCGCCGCGTGGTCGATCAGCGACGAAATCAACAGCGGCGCAGTCATCATCTGGCCCAGCATCGGCAATCCTCCCCGGGGCGGGTCGCCCCCGCCACTTGCGACAATGAAATCACTGGAAGGGCGGTGCCCCTCCTCCCGCGTCAGACCCTGCCAAGATGCCCGGCGAATGGCAATATCGCGCTTGCCATGACGCGGCGCGCGCCTTAGCCCCTTGGGGCATGAACCTGCGCTACCATACCCCTCTCTCGCCCGACGAACAGCGCGCCTTCGGACTGGCCGCGCCGCAGCCGCTGGCCCTGGCCGACCGGGTGCGCTTTGCCGAACTCGACGTGCTGCGCCATGTCAACAACAAGGCCTACATGACCTGGTTCGAGACCCTGCGCGTGGTCTATGGCGATCTCTTCACCCTGCCCCTCTATCCCTCGGACAGCCCTCCGCCGCGCGTGGTGATCCGCTCCGGCCATGTGCATTACGTCGAGGAGATGCGCATGGGCGAGGATTACGTGACGACGGCGGGTGTCACCGCCTTCCGCAACACCAGCTACACGATGCACCAGGAGCTTTGGGCCGCGGGCCGCCTGCGCGCCAGCTTCGATTGCGTCATCGTGACCCTGCTGCCGGACGGATCGGGCCGCTATCCCCTGCCCGAAGCGGTCAGGGCGCATTTCGCCCGGGTGGACGGCGCGGTGGCCGAGGGCTGAGGGGGCTCTGCCCCCGCCGCCCGTGCCGGGCGGCCCCCCGAGGTATTTGAGAACCCAAAGAAACGCGTGCGGTCTGCTTAGGCTGACCGGATGATCCGGGCGCGCGGCCCATGGCGCGCGATGGGTCCGCGTGCCGGGGGCGGCAGGCAGAGGCGCCTTCCGCGCTCAGCCCCGGTGCTGACGCAGATGGGCAAGCAGGGCGCGGGTCGAGGGATCGAGGCCTTCGGGCGGGGCGTCGCCATCGACCGCGGGTTGCAGCGCGGTCGCCAGTTCCTTGCCCAGTTCCACCCCCCATTGATCGAAGGAATTGATGCCCAGGATCACGCCTTCGACGAAGACGCGGTGTTCGTAGGCCGCGATCAGCTGGCCCAGCGTGAAGGGCGTCAGTTGCGGATAGCTGAAGGTGACCGAGGGCCGGTTGCCCGGAAAGACCCGGTGGCGGGCCTGGCGGTCGAGTTCCTCGCCCTGGTAGCGGCCCGCCAGCAGGGCGCGGGCCTCGTCCAGCGTCCGGCCCCGCATCAGCGCCTGGGACTGGGCAAGGCAATTGGCCACCAGAAGGCGGTGCTGATGGTCGAGATCGGGCTCGTGCCCGCGTGCGGCCACCATGAATTCGCAGGGCACGACCTGCCTGCCCTGGTGGATCAGCTGGTAGAAGGCGTGCTGGCCGTTGGTGCCCGGCGCGCCCCAGACGATCGGCCCCGCCGTGCCCTCCAGCGGGGCGCCGGACCGGGTGACGCCCTTGCCGTTGCTCTCCATCTCGAGTTGCTGGAGATAGCCGGGCAGAAGCGCCAGCCGCTGGTCGTAAGGAAGGACCGCGCGCGTCGGATGTCCCATGACCTGGTGGTGCCAGATGCCCGTCAGGGCCAGCATGACCGGCAGGTTGTCGGCGCCGCGCGCCGTCCGGAAATGCAGGTCCATCGCCTGCGCGCCCTGCAGGAAGGCGTGGAAGGCCTCGGCCCCCACCGCGATCATCGGCGCGAGACCCACCGGCCCCCAGACCGAATACCGCCCGCCGACCCAGTCGCCGAAGCCGAAGACATGCGCGGGGTCGATGCCGAAGGCGGCGGTCCGGTCCCGCGCGCTGGAGACGGCGGCGAATTGCCGTGCCGGATCGCCGCCGCCCGCGGTCATCCAGTCCCGCACGGTGCGGGCGTTGGTCATCGTCTCGATCGTGGTGAAGGTCTTCGAGGCGACGATCACCAGGGTGCGGCGCGGATCGAGGCCGCGCAGCGTGTCCGCGACATGCGCGCCGTCGACATTCGACACGAAATGGCAGCGCGGCCCGTCCTGCCAGGGCGCCAGCGCCGCGGTCACCATCGCCGGGCCCAGGTCCGACCCGCCGATGCCGATGTTGATCACGTCGTCGAAGCGCCCGCCGCTGCGGATCGTCCCGGCGAAGTCCGCCATGCGGGCCAGCGTCTCACGGATGCCGGGCATGACGTCCACGCCGTCAACGAGGACCGGCCCGCCATCGAGATTGCGCAGCGCCGTGTGCAGGACGGCGCGGTTCTCGGTATCGTTGATGGGCGCGCCCGCGAACATCGCGGCGCGCGCACGGTCGAGACCCGCCGCCCGGCACAGGTCCAGGAGGGCCGCGCGGGCCCCGTCGTCGATCAGGGTCTTGGAATAATCCAGGCGCAGGTCGCCCGCCTGCGCGCAGAAGCCTTCCGCGCGTCCGCGGTCCGAGGCGAAAAGCCCCTCGATCCGGGCATTTGCCAGGCGTTCCTTATGTTCCTTCAGCACAGACCAGTTCATGGCGCCCAATGCACGATGGTGTTGGACAGGACCGCCGCGACCGGGGCTTCCTCGGGCGGGCGGGACAAGGCCCAGTCCAGCCGGTCGCGCTTGTCCTGCCCAAGGATCACCAGGTGTTTCGACATCGCCTCGTTCAGGACCCGCGCCGAGAGGCTGACGCGGCGCTCGGGCTGGCTGGGCGGGGTCTGCGCCACCAGGATCGGCGCGTCGGGCGCCAGGGCGTCCTCCAGTTCCGGCGCACCCGGAAACAGCGAGGCGACATGCCCGTCCGTGCCCATTCCCATCACCAGGACCGAGATCGGCAGTTCGGGCACGAGTTCAGCCGTCAG
>SBFT01000275.1 GCA_006227805.1 Paracoccaceae bacterium | reverse complement strand
CAGCACGTAGCGGTCATTGCGCTTCTCGGCGCGCAGCTTCATCGACACCACGTCCGAGCCCGCCCCCGCCTCGGACATGGCAAGCGCGCCCACATGTTCGCCCGAGACAAGGCGCGGCAGGTATCTGGCCTTCTGCGCGGGCGTGCCGTTCAGCTTGATCTGGTTCACGCAGAGATTGGAATGCGCGCCATAGGACAAGGACACGCTGGCCGAGGCGCGCGCGATCTCCTCGACCGCGATCACATGGGCCAGGTATCCCATGCCCGCGCCGCCGAATTCCTCGTCCACGGTGATCCCCAGAAGGCCCAGCTCGCCCATCTCGCGCCAGAGCTCGTTCGGAAAGGCGTTGCGGCGGTCGATCTCGGCCGCCATCGGCCTGACGCGATCCTGCGCCCAGCGATGGACCATCTCGCGCAGGGAATTGACGTCCTCGCCCAGGTCGAAGCGCATCACCGCGTTGAACATCGCCGTCTCTCCCCCCGATTTATTGAACGGTTGTTCATTTATACGACGGAAGCGGCACCAGGGTCAAGCGGCCTGCGCGCGCAAGGCCCAGTGGCGTCAGGCCGCCTGCTGGAACACCGCGCCCACTTCGGCCCGGATGATGCGGGCGATCAGCGCGCAGTCGTCCAGGCTGAAAGTCAGGGGCACCCGCATGTCGAGGATCGCTGCCAGGATACGGTCGCTTTCGGGCATCCGTGGCGCGTCGACATAGCGCCAGCTGTCATAGCGCGAGGTGAAGGCGACGGGTTCGGCCGCGCCGAACCATTTCAGCTCGACCCCGCGCGCGCCGCAGCGCCGAACGACCTCGGCCACCTTCTCGCCCGGCCAGTCCATCAGCAGCACCTGGAAGGACGACCCGACATAACGCTCGGCCTCGGGCCGGTCGATCAGCGTCAGGCCGGGCGTGCCGCGCAAACCGTCTTCCAGCGCGCGATAACGGTCGTTCCAGCGGTCGACCTGCGCCTCCAGCGCGCGCAATTGCGGCCGCAGGATCGCGGCGCGCAGGTTGTCCATGCGGCCCGAGATGTTGGGTGTGACGTATTTCACCCGCTCGAAGACCTCGGGCGCGGGCGCGGCCAGGTGACGCTCATACAGCATGTAGGACCCCGACAGGATCACCGCGCGGGCCGCGATCTCGTCGTCGTCGGTGACGAGGAAGCCGCCCTCGCCGGAATTCACGTGCTTGTAGGTCTGGCAGGAATAGCAGCCCACCGCCCCGTGCCGCCCCGACGGCACGCCGCGCCACGCCGCCCCCATCGTATGGGCGCAATCCTCGATCACGGTGATGCCCGCCGCATTGCAGATCGCCATCAGCCGGTCCATGTCGCAGATATGCCCGCGCATGTGGCTGAGCAGCAGGACGCGCGCCTGGTCGGCCTTGGCGGCCAGATCGTCGAGGTCGATCGTCAGCTGTTCGGTGACCCCCACGAAGACCGGCACCGCACCGACCGAAGCGATGGCCCCCGGCACCGGGGCGAGAGTGAAGGCGTTCGAGAGGACCCGGTCGCCCGGCCGGACACCGACCGCCCGCAGCGCCGTCGACATCGCATAGCCGCCCGAGGCCACCGCGAGGCAATAGCGCGCGCCGGTCATGGCCGCGAAGTCCTGTTCGAGGAGAGCGGTCTCGCTCAGCTCTCCCGGACGCGTGTTGTAGCGGTGCAGCCGCCCGTGGCGCAGCACGTCCAGCGCCGCCGCGATCCCCTCCTCGGGGATCGGCTCCTGCTGGGTGAAGGATCCGTCGAAACGTTCGGTCATGGGGCAGTTGTGGGATCGCGGCACGGTCCGGTCAATGGGGCGCGCGCAGATTTCGACGGTTGGAAGCGCGCCTTCGCGTCTCAGCCGATCAGGCGCGCCACCAGGTCCGGCAATTCCGCGAAATCCCCCATCAGGGCTTCGGGCTCCAGCGCCGCCATGTCCTCGCCCGAGGGGCCGAAGGTCACCAGAATGGACGGGACGCCCGCCGCCCTGGCGGTGTTGCGGTCGGTGTCGCTGTCGCCCACCAGAAGCGTGCGCGCGGGGTCCCCGCCCGCGCGCCGCGCCGCCTCGCGCAGGGGTTCGGGATCGGGCTTGCGCACCGGCAACGTATCAGCCCCGACAAGCGAGGCGAAATCGCCCCGGATCCCCAGCCGCTGCAACAGAAGATCGGCCAGACGCTCGGGCTTGTTGGTGCAGATGCCCACGCCATAGCCCGCGACGCGCAAGGCCTCGACCGCGTCCATCGCCCCGGGATAGAGCACCGTGTGCCGGTCGATCGCCTCGGCATAGGCATCGAGCAGGACCGGGTAGTACCGCGCCACAAGGTCCGGATCATACCGGCCGGCCCGTTCCAGCCCCCGCGTCAGCATCATCCTGCCCCCGCGCAGCGCGATCCCCGCATCCTGGCCCGGGCGCAGCACGTCTCCCAGCCCCATGTGACGGAAACAATGATTTGCCGCGTCCAGCAGGTCGCCGCTGGTATCGGCCAGGGTTCCGTCCAGATCGAAGATGACCGTGCGCATCCATGTCCCTTTCGGCGGCTCTCCGCCCGCAAGTATTGCAACACGCAATGGGAATTGATCCCGCCCCAGCTTGCGCCGCCGCGTCAGCCGGATAAAACGGAGCGCAGGAAAAGACAAAGAGAAAACCGCATGGGCATCGCGCTGGTCATCCTGGCCGCAGGCAAGGGCACGAGGATGAATTCCGACCTGCCGAAAGTTCTCCACCCGCTGGCGCAGGCGCCGATGCTGGCCCATGCCCTGGCCGCCGGCCGCGCATTGGAACCGGAACGCGTGGTCGTGGTCGCGGGGCACGGGGCCGAGGCGGTGACGAAAGCGATGGCGGATCTCGACGAGGAGGCCCGTGTCGTCCTGCAGACCGAACAGCTGGGCACCGCCCATGCGGTGGCCCAGGCCCGCGACGCGCTGGCGGACTTTGCGGGCGATGTGGTCGTGCTCTATGGCGACACGCCCTTCATCTCGGCCGGGACGCTGGAACGGATGACGCGCGCGCGGGC
>SBFT01000271.1 GCA_006227805.1 Paracoccaceae bacterium | reverse complement strand
AACGTGAACGAATATTCGGCCCGCTATTCGATCCTGGACCGCGAGTTCTACATCCCCGCCCCCGAGCACATAAACGCGCAGTCCCAGGTCAACAACCAGGGCCGGGGCGCCGTGCTGGAGGGCGAGGAAGCCGCGCGCGTCCTCGAGATCCTGAAGGCCGACAGCACGCGCGCCTATGATCACTACGAGGCGATGATCAGCCAGGACGGCCAGCAGGGCCTGGCGCGCGAACTCGCGCGGATGAACCTGCCCGCCAACATCTATACGCAATGGTACTGGAAGGTGGACCTGCACAACCTGTTCCACTTCCTGCGCCTGCGCGCCGACGCCCATGCGCAATACGAGATCCGCGTCTATGCGGAGGCGATCTGCGCGATCGTGGCCGACTGGGTGCCCTTCGCGTGGAAGGCGTTCGAGGATTACCGCCTGGGCGCGGTGTCGATGTCGGCGCAGATGATGGACTGCCTGCGGCGGATGCTGAAGGGCGAGGCGGTGACGCAGACCAGTTCGGGCCTGTCGGCGCGGGAATGGCGCGAGTTCCAGGAGATGCTGGGCAACGGCTGATCGGGGGGCTGATCGGGGGGCTGACCGGGCGCTGATCGGGGACGCATCGGTGCTCCACGCGCGGGCGGTCCTGCGCGTGCGCAAGTCTGCGGCTTGCCCCCCGGCGTCAGAGCAGCTTGAGGTCCGAGGCCATCGGTCGTCCGTCGCGACCGTCCTGCAACTCGTACGAGATCTTCTGGTTGTCGGACAGGCTCTTCAGCCCCGACCGTTCCACGGCCGAGATGTGAACGAAGATGTCCTTTCCGCCATCGTCGGGCGCGATGAAGCCATAGCCCTTGGTGCCGTTGAACCATTTCACGGTGCCGGTTGGCATGATCCGTGTCTCCCTTCTGACTTGCTTACGCCCCGGGTGATACCGGGGTTACCTTCGAACGCCCCGCGCACAGGCCGCCGTCTGGCGGCGGGCCGGACGGCGGGCGCGTCCTTGATCCAAAAAGATTGTCGCTGTTCGCGAAAAATCAAGGAAAAGCCATGGAAACGGGGGGCAGGCTTGGCTATCTGCCCAAAAAAAGGGGGAAAGAGATGCAGATTTTCGGCCTGAAGTCCTGCGATACCTGCCGGGCGGCACGCAGGGCGCTGCCCGACGCGACCTTCGCGGATCTGCGCGAGGACCCGTTGCCCGACGCGGTGCTGGACGCGGCCCTGGCGGCCTTCGGCGAGGCGCTGGTCAACCGCTCCTCGACCACCTGGCGGGGGCTGGACGACGACGCGCGCGCCCGTCCCGCGCGCGACCTGCTGCGCGCCCATCCGGCGCTGATGAAGCGCCCGCTGATCCTGGGCGAGGATGGCGCGCTGCACCTGGGCTGGACCGCGCAGGTGAGATCGGCCCTTGGCTTGGGCGGCGGGACTGCCTAGGTTCGGTCCTGTTGGAAGAGGAGTGACGACAGGATGCGCAACGCAGCCCTGGTCCTTGGGATCATCGCCGGCATCTTCGGGATGATCGTGGGCTTTTTCAGCTTCGGCTATACCGAGGCGGTCGAGCGCTTCGGCGAGATCGAGGGCCTGGCCGAGCAGGTCGAGAACGTGGGCCTGATCCGCACCATGTCGCTGCTGGCGCCGCTGCTGGCGATCGCTGGGGGGGCGATGGCCAAGGTGCGCGCGCTCTGGGGCGGGGGTCTGTTGCTGTTGTCGGCGGCGGGGATGTATCACGCCTTCGGCTTCGGCGTGTTCACCATGTTCCCGATCGCCTTCGCGGCCGTGGGTGGCGTGCTGGCCATCGCGGCGGGCAAGCCGGACGAGCCCAAGGCGCATTTCTAGGCGATCCGCAGCGCCCGGTCGGCCGAGACCGGGCCCGCGCCGCGGATCACCAGTACCGCCAGCAGGAAGAGCCACATCGCGCGTTCGTCGATCAGGCCCTGGCCCGCGTCGAAAAGGCCGCCCAGCGCCACGCCATGGCCCGCCACGTCGACCAGCGTCTGCACGAGGACGAAGCCGATGGTCCCGAGGGCTGCCAGCCGGGTGAAGAGGCCCAGCACGATCAGCGCGGGCAGGACATACTCGGCCAGCGTGCCCGCGAAGATCACGACACGCTGGAAGAGGGTCAACTGGCCGACATCGTAGAGCGCCGCTTCGGCCGCCTTGGGGAAGATCTGCCCGAAGGCGCCGGCCGAGGCCGAGAAGATCGACCCGTCGATCTTCAGCGCGGCCGAATTCCAGTAATAGACCAGCAGGACCGCCGCGAAGACCAGCCGCGCCAGCGTCGGGACCAACAGATCGCCCCGGTCCGACAGGGACCGGAACAGCGAATTGTGGAGCGAAATCAGGCCGGTCATGGGCAAGGGCTTTCTTCAGGTCAGGGCGATGATCGCGCCGCCTTGCAAGAGCAGCGCCAATGTCGGTGTCAGATCGAAGTCCGGCACCCGTCCGGTGGCGGCGTCGAGGGCCGCGCCGAGGCTGTGGCCCTGGTGCAGGGCCGCGATGACGTCCGCGCCGCCGGGGGGCAGAAGGTGGGGTTCGGGGTCGAAGCCGGGGCGCAGGATCACGACATCCTGGGCGCCGGGCTCGGGCCGGGGCGCGCCCTCCTCGGTGTTGAAGCGCCAGATCGCGTGGATCGGCCAGGCCGAGCGGATCAGCCGCAGCGCGGGCGCCAGCGTCAGGCGGGTTTCGACCAGCCTTTCCGGGGGCAGGGCGGCAAGGTCCGCCGGGTCGATCGGGTCGGCGTCGGCGGCGTGGTAGGATTGCCGCATCGCAAGGTCCAGACGCGCCACATCGGCCAGATAGCCCAGATGCGCCAGTTGCGGCATCCCGGCGAGGAAATCGGGGAAGGCCTCGCCATAGAGCATCATGAGGGGCGAGGAGGGCGGGTGCCGCCGCAGGAAGATGCCTGCAAGCCCGTCCATGTTCTGCGCGCCCAGCAGTTTCGCGATGGTGGGAAAGCCTTCGTGCAGCGCCTCGCGCAGCGAGACGGCGACGTTGTTGCGATAGACGTTGTAGCGGCGTCCGGCGGGCGCCCCCGCGCCATCGGTCAGGCCCGCAGGGACGGGCGCAGCGGCATCCAGAAGCGCCGCGCGGAAATCGTCCTGTGTCACGCTCATGCCGCGATCCGCGCAAGCGCGTCCCGGGCGCGCGCGGCCTCTGCCCGCAGGACGGGCCAGTCGGGCACGTCATTGTCCCATTCGATCAGGATGGGCTTCGGTCCCGAGCGCGCCAGCGCATGGTCCAGAAGCGCCCAGACCGGATCGGCCACTTCGCGGCCGTGGCTGTCGATCAGGAGGGGCGCGCCGTGATCGTCGGTGTCCGCGTCATGGCCGCCCAGGTGGATCTCGCCCACCGCGCCCAGCGGGTAGGCCTCGATATAGCCTTGCGGGCTGTAGCCGAGATTGGTGGCCGAGACGAAGACGTTGTTGACGTCCAGAAGCAGCCCGCAGCCGGTGCGGCGCGTCAGTTCCGCCAGGAAATCGGTTTCCGACCACGTGCTCTCGGTGAAGGCCAGGTAGCTCGAGGGGTTCTCGAGCAGCATCCGGCGGCCCAGGGCCTCCTGCACCTCGTCGATGTGATCGGCGACCCGGGCCAGGGTGGCGTCGGTATAGGGCAGGGGAAGAAGGTCGTTGAGGAACTCCGCGCCATGGGTCGACCAGGCCAGGTGTTCGGAAAAGCTGACCGGGTTCAGCCAGCCAACCAGGCGTTTCAGGCGGCCGAGGTGATCGGGGTCGAGCCGCCCTTCGCCGCCGATCGACAGGCCCACGCCATGGACCGAGATCGCGAAGCGTTCCGAAAGCGCGCGCAGTTGCGTAAGCGGTCGCCCGCCATCGCCCATGTAGTTCTCGGCATGGATTTCCAGCCAGCGCACCGCGCCCGAATCTTCCAGGATCTCGCTGAAATGCTGCGGCTTGTAGCCGATGCCGGGGGCGTCGGGCAGGCGGTCCTGGCGGGGCGTGGCGTCGAGCATGGGGGTCTTTCCGGAAGAGGAGGCGGCGGGAACGGTCCCGCCGCCAGGGTCTTGTCGGATCAGCTCTTGGGCAGATCGCGGTCGAGCGGTTCCAGCGAGCCCATGCGGCCGCCTTCCTTCTCCATCGAGACGCAGGTGCCGGCGTCCACCAGTTTCCAGGCATTGCCCTGGTAGTCGACGGTCGAGGTGCCCGCGCAGGTGGTGCCGGGGCCGGCGGCGCAGTCGTTCTTGCCGGCGAGGCTGACGCCGTAGCACTTTTCCTTGGCTTGCGCGCTGGCGGTGGTGGCATGGCCGACCAGGGCTGCGGCGACGGCGCCTGCGACGGCGAGGGTCTTCATGGTGTTCGACATCTTCGGATTTCCCTTTGGTTCTGGGTTGTGGCGTTCAGTGACATCACCCTAGCGACAGGGGTCGCGGGGCGGGAATTCACGACAGCGTGCGTCACGCGTGCGTCAGCTTTCGTCAACCAGAGCGAGAAGGCAAGCCTTTGGAAAGACGGGATTGTCTTCGGCGCGTTACAATCCGGCCCCGCGAACGGGGCCGGATTTCATCGCGATTGTTACAGAAGATCGGGGGGTGTCGCGGCGCGCGCAAGCTCGCCCGTTACATCGGCCAGCGTCTGCACGCGGGTGTCCTTCTCGCCCAGGCGGCGGACGGTCAGGGTGCGTTCCTCGACCTCGCGGTGGCCTACGGCCAGGATCACAGGCACTTTCGCGACCGAGTGTTCGCGGACCTTGTAGTTGATCTTCTCGTTGCGGATGTCGGCCTCGGCCCGGACGCCTGCGGCCTTCAGCGCGGCGACGACCTCGTGCACGTAATCGTCGGCCTCGGACACGATCGAGGCGACGACCACCTGCCGCGGCGCCAGCCAGAAGGGCAGCTTGCCTGCATGTTCTTCGATCAGGATGCCGATGAACCGCTCGAAGGACCCAAGGCAGGCGCGGTGCAGCATGACGGGGCGGTGCTTCGCACCGTCCGGCCCGATATAGGTGGCGTCCAGCCGTTCGGGCAGGACGAAATCGACCTGGTGCGTGCCGCATTGCCATTTCCGCCCGATCGCGTCGGTCAGGGTAAACTCAAGCTTCGGCCCGTAGAAGGCGCCTTCGCCCGGGTTCACCTTTGGTTCGATCCCGGCGGCGCGGGTCGCGGCCAGAAGGGCGGCTTCTGCCTTGTCCCAGACCTCGTCGCTGCCTGCGCGTTTCTCGGGGCGGGTCGAGAACAGGACCTCGAATTCCGGGAAGCCCAGGTCGCGGTAGATGTCGGACAGGAACGCGATATAGCGCGCGGTCTCGCTTTCGATCTGGTCTTCCGTGCAGAAGATATGCGCGTCGTCCTGGGTGAAGCCGCGCACGCGCATGATGCCGTGCAGCGCGCCGGAAGGTTCATAGCGCGCGCAGGACCCGAATTCGGCCATGCGCAAGGGCAGGTCGCGGTAGGATTTCACGCCCACGTTGAAGATCTGCACGTGGCAGGGACAGTTCATGGGCTTGAGCGCGTTGACCGCCTTTTCGCGGGCGTGCTCCTCGTCGACTTCGACGATGAACATGTTTTCCTGGTATTTCTCCCAATGCCCGCTGTCGACCCACAACTGGCGGTCCACCACTTGCGGTGTATTCACCTCGACATAGCCGCCGGCCTTCTGCTTGCGACGCATGTAGTCCTGGAGCGTGGTGTAGATCGTCCAGCCGTTGGGGTGCCAGAAGACCTGGCCGCGTGCCTCTTCCTGCATGTGGAAGAGGCCCATCTCGCGCCCCAGTCGGCGGTGGTCGCGCTTTTCCGCCTCCTCGAGGAAGGTCAGGTGCGCCTTCAGGTCGTCGCGGTTCTGGAAGGCGACGCCGTAGATGCGCTGAAGCTGCTGGCGCGACGAATCCCCGCGCCAGTATGCCCCCGAGACGCGCATCAGCTTGAAGGCGTCGGCGGGCAATTGCCCCGTATGCTGCAGGTGCGGACCGCGGCAGAGATCCTGCCAGTGGCCGTGCCAGTACATGCGGATCTTCTGGTCGGCCGGGATCGCCTCGACCAGTTCGACCTTGTAGGGTTCGTTGTTGGCCTTGTAATAGGCGATCGCGCGGTCGCGCTCCCACACGTCGGTGGTGACGGGATCGCGGCGGTTGATGATCTCCTTCATCTTCGCCTCGATGGCGCCCAGGTCTTCCGGCGTGAAGGGCTCGGCCCGGTCGAAATCGTAATACCAGCCGTTCTCGATCACGGGGCCGATGGTGACCTTCACCTCGGGCCAGATTTCCTGCACGGCGCGCGCCATGACATGGGCGAAGTCGTGCCGGATCAGTTCCAGCGCCGGGGCCTCGTCCTTCATCGTGTTGATGGCGATCTGCGCGTCGCCCTCGATGGGCCAGGCGAGATCCCAATGCGCGCCGTTCACCTGCGCGCTGATCGCGCGCTTGGCGAGCGAGGGCGCGATGCTTTCGGCCACCTGCGCGGGCGTCACGCCTGCGGGATAGTCGCGTCTGTTGCCATCGGGGAAAGTCAGGGAAATCTGGGTCATGGCCCATGCTCCTCGTCGGTCTGGCGCCCACGGAACGCCCGGTTGCGGGTATGTGTAAGGCGCGGTTTGACAGGGCCGGGGGGCTTCGTCAAGCGTCGGGGGCCACCCGCCGGTTTCACGAGTTGCCTCGGCCCGGCCCAGATGCAAGATGGACACCAGGCAGGGAGGACTGAGCCATGGAGACAAGCTGGGCGCGCCTGAAGGCGCATGAATTGCGGGATCTGGCGGCGCGGGACGCGGTGGTGATTCTTCCTGTCGCGTCCATCGAACAGCATGGGCCGCATCTGCCGGTGATGACCGACACCCGCATCGGCGAGGAGATGGCGCGCCGCGCGGCGGAAAAGGCGTGGCCCAAGCGCCCCACGATCTGGACGCCCGTCATGTGGGCGGGGCTGAGCGAGCATCACATGGCGTTCGGCGGCACGCTGACCTTGACGCCCGCCACCTTCCGCGCGGTGGTCGTCGACCTGATCGAGGCGATCACGCGCGCGGGGTTCCGGCATATCCTGATTTCCAACTCGCATGGCGGCAACATCGTGCCCTGCAAGCAGATCCTGGACGAAATCTCGCCCCGGATCGCCGCGACGGTGGTTTTCGCCACCTACGCGACCGAGGCGGGGGCGAAGTTCGGCAAGCCGCTCGAGGATCAGCCCAACATCATGCATGCCTGCGAGGCCGAGACCTCGATGATGATGGTCTGCGCGCCGGACACGGTGGATGACAGCGACCTGGCCGCGCACAACGTGCCCTTCGGCAACGGCCCCGATTTCCTGTCGGCGGGCAAGGCCGCCTATCGCTGGCGTCCGCTGGCCCATGCCACCCCGAACGGGGTTCTGGGGATGCCGGAAAAGGCGACGCCCGAAAAGGGCGAGGCGCTGCTCGAGATCGGGTCGCAGGCGCTGGCCGACCTGATCACCGACCCCGAGACCTGGGCGCCGGTGCAGGACCTGAGGGGGCAGGGCACGGGCGGCGTGCCCTTCGGCGACCGGCGCTGATGCGGCATCTCGCGACCGCGCAGGGGCGGCGGCTGGCCTATCACCTGAGCCCCGGCACGGGGCCCTGCCTGGTGTTCCTGGGCGGGCTGAAATCCGACATGGAGGGCACCAAGGCGCTGCACCTGGAAGCCTGGGCGCAGGCGCGGGGCCGGGCCTTCCTGCGGTTCGACTATTCGGGGCATGGCCAGAGCAGCGGCCTCTACGAGGAGGGCTGCATCGGCGACTGGCACGAGGACACGCTGGCCGTGGTGGACGCCCTGACCGAAGGCCCGATCGTGCCGGTGGGGTCGTCCATGGGCGGCTGGCAGGCGCTGCTTCTGGCGCGGGCGCGGGCGGGCCGCATCGCGGGCATGGTCACCATCGCCGCCGCCCCTGATTTCACCGAGGATGGCTGGTGGGCGGGCTTCAGCGACGCCGAACGGCGGGCGCTGGAGACCACGGGCCGGGTCGAACGGCCCAGCGACTACATGGAGCCCTATGTCATCACGCGCCGCATGATCGAGGACGGGCGGCGGCATCTGGTGCTGCGGTCGGCCCTCGACCTGCCGTTTCCGGTGCGCTGCCTTCAGGGCACGTCGGATACCGCCGTCAGCTCGGACACCGCGCTGCGCCTGCTGGAACACGCCCGTTGTCCCGACATGCGGCTGACGCTGGTCAAGGACGCCGATCACCGCTTTTCCGACGGGCCCTGCCTGGGCCTGATCGAGGCGGCGGTCAAGGATGTCCTGGGCGGCGGGGCCTGAGACAATGCGCAGCTTCGGGAAATGGCTGGGGCGTCTGCTGCTGGCGCTGGTCGTGGCTGGCGCCGCGCTCTGGGCCTTCGGGCCCTACGAGAAGGCGGACCTGTCCGCGTCCTTCGATCCCGCCGCCTTCGGCGGCGATCTCGATGCCTATTTCGCGGCGTCCGAGGCGCAGGTGCCGGGGATCACGCCCGGCACGGAAAAGCGCGTGATCTGGGCCGGTGCGCCTGGTGCGCGGACCGGCCTGGCGCTGGTCTACATCCACGGGTTCTCCGCCACATCCGAGGAAATCCGCCCGGTGCCGGACCTGGTGGCGGAGGCC
>SBFT01000199.1 GCA_006227805.1 Paracoccaceae bacterium | reverse complement strand
TGGCCGCAGAAGGTCTTCGACTCGATCGTCGCCTTCCAGGACAAGTGGCAGGCCTCGGCCTACTACATGGTGATCGACCAGCAGTAAGCGACCCTCTCGGGCGGCCAGGTTTCGCGGGGCCGCCCGAATTCCCGCGTTCCTTCAGGCACTGGCTCGGATGCTATGAAACATGTCTTGACACGGCGCGTCCTCCCCGCGCTCGACAAGGTCAGCGTCGGGCTGGCCATGGTCGCGCAGATCATGATCGTCGTCCTGATATCGGTCATGCTCTACGAGGTCGTCGCCCGCCGGGTGTTCCACAGTCCCACGATATGGTCGGTGGACATCGTCTACATGGTGAACGGCACCCTCTTCCTGATCGGCGCTGCCTATACCCTGCTGCGCGAACGCCATGTGCGGATCGATTTCCTCTCGACACGGCTGCCGGCGCGCATCCAGCATCTGATCAACGCGCTCTTCTATGGCTGCCTCCTCGGCCCCCTGATGATCCTGACCAGCCAGAGCAGCATCCATAAGGCCGTCCGCGCCTTCGAACGCGGCACGTTGGAGAACATGAGCACCTGGCAGCCGCTCATCTGGCCGTTTCTCGCCGGGATCGCCCTGGGTCTTCTGGGCCTGACATTGCAGATCGCCCTGCAACTGATCCGTCATGTGATCGGCGTCTTCGACCCCAAGGCCGTGCCTCTGCCCGGAACGGACCCGGAAGGCGAGGGGGCGCATTCGTGATCGCTAGCAGCCCCTTCCATGTCGGAGCGAGTCAATGAGCGGTGAAGTCCTTGCGGCCCTGATGTTTCCGTGCCTGTTCTTCTTCGTTCTGCTCGGACTGCCGATCTCGTTTTCCCTGCTTGTCGCCTCCGCCATCTTCGCATGGCCGCTCTTCGGCGATGCGGTGGCGAACCAGCTTTACGGCGGGATCACCCAGACCGCGACCAGCTTCGTGCTGTCGGCGGTGCCGCCCTTCATCTTCATGGGCTTCATGCTCGAGCGTTCGGGCGTGGCGGAACGCCTGTTCAACGCCCTGCAATTGTGGCTGGGCCGGATGCCCGGCGGGCTGGCGCTGGCGACGATGGGCATGGCGTCCATCCTGGCCGCGTCGACCGGCATCGTGGGCGCCGTCGAGGTTCTGATCGGCGTCATGGCGATCCCCGCGATGATGGCGCGGAAATATGACAAGGCGCTGATCTCGGGCGTGATCTGCGCGGGCGGATCCCTGGGCACGATGATCCCGCCCTCGATCGTCGTGGTGATCTACGCCACCGTCGCCCAGCTGTCGGTCGGTCAGCTGTTCCTGGCGGTCATGCTGCCGGCGGCGATCATGGTGTTCCTGTTCGTCGGCTACATCCTGGCGCTGGCGCTGAGATATCCCGCCGCCGCGCCGCGCGAGGAGCGCGAAGACGACGTTGCGCTGGGCACGAAACTCTGGGTCACGCTGACGGCGCTGGTGCCGATGATGGGGCTGATCGTGGCGGTCCTGGGGTCGATCTCGTTCGGGATCGCCTCGCCGACCGAGGCCGCCGCGGTGGGCGCGCTGGGCACCATCCTGCTGACCATCGCCTATGGGCGCTTCCGCTGGGCCACGTTCTGGGACGCGCTGCGCCAGACGCTGCTGGTGAACTCGATGATCCTGCTGATCGTGGTGGGCGGGACGCTGTTCTCGGGCACGTTCCGGATCCACGGGGGCAACGAACTGGTGCGCGACCTCTTCGAGGCGACCGGCTTCGGCGACACCGGCGTCATCCTGATGATGCTGCTGGTGGTGTTCATCGCGGGCTTCATCCTGGACTGGGTGTCGGTCATCCTGATCTGCCTGCCGATCTTCGTGCCGGTCTTCGCGGGAATGGACGTCGAACCGCTGTGGTTCGCGGTCCTGATGATCGTCGTGATCCAGACCTCGTATCTGACCCCGCCGATGGCGCCATCGATCTTCTACCTGCGATCCATCGCGCCCCCCGACATCACCTACCGCGACATGTATCGCGGCGTGGTGCCGTTCATCTGCGCGCAGATCCTCACCCTGCTGCTTGTCTTCTTCTTCCCCGCGCTGGCGACCTGGCTGCCGTCGCTGGTGGCGCTCTGACCGAAAGGAACGTTCCGATGAAGTCGATCGATCACTACGTCTCGATGGTCCACGACCAGGAAGCCGCGCGCGAGGCCTATCTGAAGCTGGGCTTCAACGTCCGGCCCACCGCCCGGCATATCGAGCTGGGGTCATCCAACGCGGTCGTGATCTTTCCCAACACCTACCTGGAACTCCTCTACTGCGACACCGCCAAGCCGATGCTGAAGGACCTCTACTACAGCCGCTTCGACGCGGGCCCGGGACTGGCCCATGTGAGCCTGACCGCCGACAGCCTGGCCGAGGAACGCGCGCGCATCATCGCGATGGGCTATACCCCCGGTCTGGAAGGCAATGCCCGGCGCAAGGTGATCCTGCCCGACGGAACGGAAGGCGAGACCGACAGCTCGTTCCTCTACAACTGGCACGAGGACGAACGCTTCCTGTCGCTGTTCTACTCGGAACACCGCATCCCCGAGATGATCTTCATCGAAGGCCATACCCACCATCCCAACGGCGCCCGCGACACCGCGGGCATCACCTGCGTGTCGCGCGACCCCTCGGCCCTGGTCGAGTATTACCGCGACAGCTGGGGCGGCGCGCCGGCATGGTCCGACGCGCGCGGTTTCGGGATGCGCGGGTTCCGGGGCGATTTCATGGATGTGCTGACCGCCGATGCGGTCCGCGCGCGCTTCGCCGGGGTCGATCTGGACAGGATGCTCGACCTCGATCCGGTGGGCGGCTTTCCCGTCGCGCTGCATTTCGGGGTGACGGACCTGGCCGCGACGGGCGCCTACCTGTCGCAGGCGGGCGTCACGGTCCACCCGGGCGACAAGGCGCTGATCGTCAACCCGGGCGAGGCCGAGAACACGCTCATCGTGTTCCAGTAAGGGGGTGCCATGTCGCTGCTGGCAGAGTTCCGCAAAGACCTCGAGGCGCAGGGGAT
>SBFT01000304.1 GCA_006227805.1 Paracoccaceae bacterium | reverse complement strand
CTGGAATACGTGGTCAACCGCATCCTGGTCCTGGGGTCGGGCTACCTGGCGCTGGTCTGCGTCCTGCCCGAGATCGTGCGCGCCGAACTGGGGATCCCGTTCTTCTTCGGCGGAACCTCGGTCCTGATCGTGGTGTCGGTGACGATGGACACGATCCAGCAGGTGCAGAGCCACCTCCTGGCGCATCAATACGAAGGCCTTCTGGAGAAGAGCCAGCTGCGCAGCAAGCGCGGCGGGACCAAGGGCCGCAGAACGCCGTCGCGCAGATGAACCTGATCCTGCTTGGACCGCCGGGCGCCGGAAAGGGCACCCAGGCCCGGATCCTGGTCGAAGGCCGGGGCATGGTGCAGCTGTCGACCGGGGACATGCTGCGCGAGGCCCGCACCAGCGGCACCGAGATGGGCAAGCGGGTCGCCGCCGTCATGGACCGCGGCGATCTGGTGACGGACGAGATCGTGATCGGCCTGATCCGCGAGAAGCTGACAACCGGCACGGCGCCCGGCGGCTATATCTTCGACGGGTTTCCGCGCACGCTGGCCCAGGCCGATGCGCTGGGCGCGCTGCTGGAGGAGCTGGGCCAGTCGCTGGACGCGGTGATCGAGATGCGGGTGGATGACGAGGCGCTGGTCGCACGGATCACCGCGCGGTCCACCTGCGGCGATTGCGGCGAGGTCTACAACGACCTGACCAAGCCCTGGCCTGCGGACGGCAGATGCGCCAATTGCGGCGGCACCAACCAGACGCGGCGCGCCGACGATAACGCCGACAGTCTGCGGACCCGGCTGATGGCCTATTACAAGCAGACCTCGCCCCTGATCGGCTATTACCATGCCAAGGGCGATCTGCACTCGGTCGACGGCCTGGGCGAGATCGACGCGGTCGCGGCGGCGATCGAGGATCTGCTGGACGGCTGATCCGGAACGAAAGCGCCGGTCCGGCCCCGCAGGGGGTTGACGATCCGTTCATTGCCCAATAAGCAGCCCCATCTTCACCAGAAGAATCATTGACGCCCGGGCGGGTCGCGCCTGACCCCGGCGGATCACCTCAATCGCGGCCCGGCGGCTTTGCCCCCCGGGCCACAGTTGTGAAAAAAGGGTCTGGCATGACGGACCCGCAACGAAAGGAACGCTGACTTGGCACGTATTGCCGGCGTGAACATCCCGACTGCAAAGCGGGTTCCCATCGCCCTGACCTACATCACCGGAATTGGCCACACCACCGCCAAGGCCATCTGCGAAGCCGTCGGCATCGAAGCCGCCCGCCGCGTCAATGAACTGTCGGATGCCGAGGTTCTGGCGATCCGCGAGCATATCGACGCCAATTACAGCGTCGAGGGCGACCTGCGCCGCGACACGCAGATGAACATCAAGCGCCTGATGGACCTGGGCTGCTATCGCGGTCTGCGTCACCGCCGCAACCTGCCGGTCCGCGGACAGCGCACGCATACCAACGCCCGCACCCGCAAGGGCCCGGCGAAACCCATCGCCGGCAAGAAGAAGTAAGGGGGCAGGATCATGGCACGCGACAAGACCCGCAATATCCGCCGCAAGGAACGCAAGAACATCGCCGCTGGCGTGGCGCATGTGAATTCGTCCTTCAACAACACCAAGATCCTGATCTCGGACGTGCAGGGCAACGCGATCTCGTGGTCGTCGGCCGGCACCATGGGCTTCAAGGGTTCGCGCAAGTCGACCCCCTATGCCGCGCAGCTGGCCGCCGAAGACGCGGGCCGCAAGGCACAGGAACACGGCGTCAAGACGCTGGAAGTCGAAGTGCAGGGCCCCGGCTCGGGCCGGGAATCGGCACTGCGCGCGCTGGCTGCCGTCGGCTTCAACATCACCTCGATTCGTGATGTGACCCCGATCGCGCACAACGGCTGCCGCCCGCCGAAGCGCCGCCGCGTCTGACGTGATTTTTTCCCGGCTGGGGCCGCGTATCGGACGTGGCCCCGGCCTGCGCTTTTTGAACCCTCGGGCGTCTTGTCCTTGCGGACATGGGGACAAGGCAGGAATGGAGGAAGAGCATGATCCACAAGAATTGGGCTGAATTGATCAAGCCGACCCAGCTGGAGATCAAGCCGGGCAACAACCCCGCGCAGCAGGCCACCGTCATCGCCGAACCGCTCGAGCGCGGTTTCGGCCTGACCCTGGGCAACGCGCTGCGGCGTGTCCTGCTGTCCAGCCTTCAGGGTGCGGCGATCACCAGCGTCCAGATCGACAACGTCCTGCACGAGTTTTCCAGCGTCGCGGGCATCCGCGAGGATGTGACCGACATCGTGCTGAACCTGAAGGGCGTCCGCCTGAAGATGGAAGTCGAAGGCCCCAAGCGCCTGTCGATCAACGCCAAGGGCCCCGGCGTCGTCCTGGCCGGCGACATCAGCGAAAGCGCCGGCATCGAGATCCTGAACCGCGACCATGTGATCTGCCACCTCGACGAGGGCGCGGAAGTCTACATGGAACTGACGGTCAACACCGGCAAGGGCTATGTCAGCGCCGACAAGAACAAGCCCGAGGACGCGCCCATCGGCCTGATCCCGATCGACGCGATCTATTCGCCGGTCAGGAAGGTCAGCTATGACGTCCAGCCCACCCGCGAGGGCCAGGTGCTGGATTACGACAAGCTGACGATGAAGATCGAGACCGACGGCTCGATCTCGCCCGACGACGCCGTGGCCTTCGCCGCGCGCATCCTGCAGGACCAGCTGTCGATCTTCGTCAACTTCGACGAACCCGAAAGCGCATCGCGCCAGGACGACGAGGACGGGCTCGAGTTCAATCCGCTCCTGCTCAAGAAGGTGGACGAACTGGAACTGTCGGTGCGTTCGGCCAACTGCCTGAAGAACGACAACATCGTCTATATCGGCGACCTGATCCAGAAGACCGAAGCCGAGATGCTGCGCACCCCGAACTTCGGCCGGAAGTCGCTGAACGAGATCAAGGAAGTGCTGTCCGGCATGGGCCTGCACCTCGGCATGGATGTCGAGGACTGGCCGCCCGACAACATCGAGGACCT
>SBFT01000041.1 GCA_006227805.1 Paracoccaceae bacterium | reverse complement strand
AGGCTGAAGGGCGCGAGCCCGTCGCCGGGCACGAGCCCGCGGAAGTCGTTGGTCAAGAGCGTGCCCCAGCCGAAGCTGACCTTCACCCGGCCCGCGAACCGCGCGTGGAGGTCCAGGATCACGTCCACGTCGAGGCCATCCGAGAAGATGACCAGCTTCTCCCTCGGGTCCTCTCCCCTCTCCTGCCACCAGCGGATCGCGATCTCGGCCCCTTCCGCCGGGTCGCCTGAATCGATGCGGATGCCCGTCCACTGGGTCAGCCAGTCGGGGGCCTTCTTCAGAAACTGCTCGGTCCCGTAGGTGTCGGGCAGGATGATGCGCAGGTTGCCCGAATGCTCCTCGTGCCAGTCGGACAGCACGTCATAGGGCGCGCGGGCCAGTTCCTCGTCCGTGTCGGCCAGGGCCGCGTAGACCATGGGCAGTTCGTGGGCGTTGGTGCCGATCGCTTCCAGGTCGCGGTTCTTGGCGATCAGGCAGTTCGACGTGCCCACGAAGCTGTCGCCCAGGCCTTCGACCATGGCCTGCACGCACCAGTCCTGCCAGAGGAAGGAGTGCCGCCGCCGCGTGCCGAAATCGGCGATGCGCAGGCCGGGGGCGGCGCGCAAGCTTTCCACCTTCTCCCACAATTTCGTCATGGCGCGGGCGTAGAGGACCTGGAGTTCGAAGCGGCCCATCTGGTTCAGCACCGCGCGGCCGCGCAACTCCATCAGGACGGCCAGCGCCGGGATTTCCCACAGCATGACTTCCGGCCAGGCGCCTTCGAAGGTCAGTTCGTACTGATCGCCCACGCGGTCCAGGTGATAGGGCGGCAGGCGGAGGTGTTCGAACCATTCCATGAAATCGGAGCGGAACATCTGGCGCTTGCCGTAGAAGGTGTTGCCGCGCAGCCAGGTGGATTCCCCGCGCGTCAGCGACAGCGAGCGGATGTGGTCGAGTTGTTCGCGCAGTTCCCCTTCGTCGATCAGCTTGGCAAGCGGCACGTGTTTCGAGCGGTTGATGAGGCTGAAGGTGACAGTCGTGTCGGGCCGGTTGCGGAAGACCGACTGGCACATGAGCAGCTTGTAGAAGTCGGTGTCGATCAGCGAACGCACGATCGGGTCGATCTTCCACTTGTGGTTCCAGACGCGGGTGGCGATGTCCAAGTGTGTCTTCCTTCAGGTGAGGGTCACGCCCGCGCCGCGCATGGCGTCGCGCGCGGCGTCAAGCGAGCCGTTCAGGTCGATGGCGCGGCAGAGGTCCATGCGGACCTGCGTGGCGAAGCCGAGGCGTGCGGCGTCGAGCCCCGAGTAGTTGACGCAGAAATCGGTGGCGAGCCCCACCAGCGTCAGCCGGTCGATGCCGCGCGTGCGCAGGTATCCCTCGAGGCCGGTGGGCGTGGTGCGGTCATTCTCGAAGAAGGCGGAATAGCTGTCGATGGCGGGATTGTATCCCTTGCGGATGATCAAGTCGGCGCGGTCGGTCTTCAGGCCCGGGTGGAATTGCGCGCCGGTCGTGCCCTGGACGCAATGGTCGGGCCACAGGACCTGGGGGCCGTAGGGCATGGTCGTCAGGTCGTAGGGCGCCTTGCCGGGATGCGAGGACGCGAAGGACGAATGGCCCTGCGGGTGCCAGTCCTGGGTCAGGATCACGGCGTCGAAATCGGCCATCAGCGCGTTGATGCCGGGCACGATCGCGTCGCCATCCGGCACGGCCAGCGCGCCGCCGGGGCAGAAATCTTTCTGGACGTCGATGACGATCAGGGCGTGTGACATGGCAGACTCCGGTTTCCTCAAGGGGTAGGGGGGCGACGGGCCCGCGTCAATCCGGGGACTTGTCGCGCGGGCGGGGGGCCTTTATCTGGCGGGCGATGGTCAGGATCTGCGCGCTCTATCATTTCACGCGGTTCGAGGACCCCGGGGCGATCCGGGGGCCGCTGGCGGCCTTGTGCTGTTCGCGCGGGGTGAAGGGCACGCTGCTGCTGGCGCGCGAGGGGATCAACGGGACCATCGCGGGGGATACGGCGGCGATCGACGCGGTGCTGGAGCATATCCGGGGGCTGCCGGGCTGCGCGGGGCTGGAGTGGAAGGACAGCTGGTCCGAGGTGCCGCCCTTCCCGCGGATGAAGGTGCGCCTGAAGGCCGAGATCGTGACGATGGGCCAGCCGGATGTGGACCCGGTGGCGCGGACCGGGCACTACGTGGAACCGGCCGAGTGGAACGCGCTGATCGACGACCCGGACGTGGCGGTGATCGACACGCGCAACGACTACGAGGTGGCGATCGGCACGTTCCGGGGCGCGGTGGACCCGGGCACGGCCAGTTTCCGCGACTTCCCCGCCTGGTGGGAGGCGAACCGCGACCGGTTCGCGGGCAAGAAGATCGCGATGTTCTGCACCGGCGGGATCCGCTGCGAGAAATCGACGAACTACCTCATGAACCAGGGCGTGAACCAGGTGTTCCACCTGAAGGGCGGCATCCTGAAATACCTCGAGGAGGTGCCGCCCGAAGACAGCGCCTGGCAGGGCGAATGCTTCGTCTTCGACAACCGCGTCAGCGTGGGGCACGGCCTGGTGCCGGGGCCGCACCTGCTCTGCCATGGCTGCCGTCGCCCGATCCTGCCGGAAGACCGCGACCATCCGGACTACGAGGAGGGCGTCGCCTGCCACCACTGCGCGCCCGAGACGAGCGACGCCGACAAGGCGCGCTTCCGCGAACGCGCGCGCCAGATCCGGCTGGCCCGCGCGCGCGGCGAAAGCCACATGGCCGGGCTGGACTGAGTGCGCCTCAGGCCAGGGCCGCGCGCGGCTGGCGCGGTCGGCTGCGCACCAGCAGCCAGACGACGATCGCGATGTTCAGCCCGTTCCAGACGATGCCGTTGACGAAGGCCATGTGATAGCTGGCGGTCTGGTCGTAGATCCAGCCCGACATCCAGCCCCCCAGCGCCATCCCGATGATCGTCATCATCGCCACGAAGCCCACCCGGCGCCCGGCCTCGCGCGCGGGCATGTATTCCCGCACGACCAGCGCATAGGACGGCACGATCCCGCCCTGCGACAGCCCGAACAGCAGGCTGATCAGGTAGAGCGACGCCATCCCGTCCCAGGGCAGGTAGAGAAAGAGCGCGATGCATTGCAGGACCGACCCGATCAGGAGCGTCATGACGCCGCCCAGCCGGTCCGCCACGAGGCCCGAGATCACGCGGCTGACCACGCCGCCCAGCAGCATCAGGGACAGCATCTCGGCCCCCACGGCGGGCCCGTATCCCAGGCCCACGCAATAGGCCACGATATGGACCTGCGGCATCGACATCGCCACGCAGCAGGCGATCCCCGCGAACCCCAGCAGGTATTGCAGCGACCGCGGGCTGAGACCCACGCTGCGCGCACGCAGGCTGGCCGCTGCCTCGGACGCGCCGTGCGCCTCGTCCGGGACGCGGCGGCGAAGCGTCAGCGACAAGGGCACGATCACCGCGACCGCGATCAGGGCCAGCGTCAGGTAGACCTGCCGCCAGCCGCCATCGGCCAGCATTCCGGCCAGAAGCGTCGGCCAGATCGCGCCCGAGAGGTAATTGCCGCTGGCCACCAGCGCCACCGCGATCCCCCGCCGCCTCAGGAACCAGTGCGAGATATCGGCGATCAGCGGCCCGAAGCCCACCGCCGACCCCAGGCCCAGCAGAAGATGCGTCGCCGCCAGGACCGCCATGGAGGGCGCGAAGGTCGACAGCACGAAGCCCGCCGCAATCACCAGCGCCGCGCCGTTCAACGCCAGCGTCGCGCCGAAGCGATCCACCACGCGGCCCAGCCACAGGTTGCCCAGCGCGAAGCCGATCATCGTCAGCGTATAGGACATCGAGACGGCGGCGCGACCGGCGCCGAATTCGGCCTCGACCGCGGGCATGATCACGATGACCGCCCAGGTGCCCACGTTGGCGACCATGCCGATCGTCAGCGTGATCAGCAGCCGCATCCAGGAATAGCGGCTGTCATGGACGGGATGGCTCATGCCCCGGACGCTAGTCTCCGGCCGCGCTTCTGTATAGGTCCAGTTTCACGCCGGCCTCAGCCCTTGCCGGCGCGCAGGGCGTTCCCGATCATCTGGCCCAGTTGCCCTGATCCGCGCTGATAGAGCCCGCCATCGGCGGAAATCACCTGGCCGTTCACGTATCCGGCCAGGTCGCTGGCCAGGAACAGGCACAGGCCAGCCACGTCCCCGACCGCGCCCAGCCGCCCCTGCGGGATGGTGCGCTGCACCATGTCCAGCGCCTGTTCGGTCGGTGCCAGCCGCCGCGCGCCTTCGGTATCGGCGATGTATCCGGGCACGACGGAATTGATGCGGATTCCTTCCGGCGCCCATTCCAGCGCCAGCGTCCGCGTGATCATGTCGACCCCGGCCTTGGCTGCGCAGACATGGGCCTGGCCCTCGTAGGGCAGAAAGGCCTGCGGCGCGGAAACGCTGATGATGCTGGCCCCGGGACGACGCAGGAAGGGATAGGCCCCCTTCATCACGTGGACCGTGCCCATGAGGTCGATCTCGACCACGGTGCGGAAGGCGTTGACCGACATCTCGGCCATCAGCGCCGGGAAATTCCCCGCCGCCCCCGAGACCAGGACATCGAAATCGCCCATTTCCGAATGGAAGGCCGCAAGGCCATCCGCCACCGCCTGCGCCTGGCGCACATCGAAGGCCAGCCCCATCGCCTGCGCCGCCCCGGCACGCGCCAGTTCGGTCACGGTGTCGTCCACCTTGTCCTGCGACCGGCTTGCCACGGCCACCTGCGCGCCCGCCCGCGCGAAGGCCAGCGCGATGCCCCGGTTGATGCCGCTGGTGCCGCCGATGACGACCACCGTCCTGCCCTTGAAGTCGAACCTGTTGCCCATGGCGCCGCCCCCCTTTCCGGTCTTCACCATAGGCGGGATGCGCCCCGGCGAAAGCCCCCTTTCATCCGGCCTGACGCAAGCCCGGGTGTTGCGCGGGCCCCTTGCAAGCCCCTAGTCTGCGGGGACGCCAGCACAGGACCCCATGACAGCCCATCGTTTCGACCCCGCCTTGCGCGACAGCATCGCCCGCCGCCTTGCCGCCTTTCCCCGTCAGGTCACCGAAGCGGCCGACCTGAGGCCCGCCGCCGTCGCTCTGGTCGTGATGCCGCTGCCCGACACCGGGCAGGCGGGGGTGCTGGTGACGATGCGGCCTTCGGGGCTGAACCGGCATGGCGGGCAATACGCCCTGCCGGGCGGACGGCTGGACAGGGGCGAAACCGACGCGCAGGCCGCCCTGCGCGAATTGCGCGAGGAACTGGGCCTGGACCTGGGACCCGGGCACATCCTGGGCCGGCTGGACGATTTCCCGACACGCTCGGGCTTTCGGATCGCGCCCCTGGTGATGTGGTCGGACGGGGCCGCGCTGAGGCCCGACCCGGCGGAGGTGGCGCAGGTCTTCCACCTGCCGATGACGGAGCTGGACAGCGACGACATTCCCCGCCTCACGCCTGCGCGCCCCGGCGATCAGCCGGTCATGTCGGCCTTCTTTCCGACGCTGGGGCATTTCATGTATGCGCCCACGGCGGCGATCCTCTACCAGTTCCGCGAGGTGGCCTTGCGCGGACTGGCGACGCGGACCGCGCATTTCGAACATCCCCGGTTCGCCTGGAAATAGAGCCTAGCGCACCGCCCGTTCGGCGATCTTCAGGCAGAGTGCCGTGGCCTTTTCCATGTCCTGAACCGAGACCCATTCCAGCGGCCCGTGCACGTTCTGCATCCCGGTGAAGAGGTTCGGACAAGGCACGCCCATTTCCGTCAGGCGTGACCCGTCCGTGCCGCCCCGGATCGGCACCGAAAGCTCGGCTATGCCCAGATCGGCCAGCGCGGCACGGGCGAGGTCGACCGGCGACATGTCCTTGTCCAGCCAATAGCGCATGTTGCGGTATTGCGGCGTGATCTCGCAGGTGATCCTGGCGCGCGGTTCGGTCGCCGCGATCGTTTCGCAGACCTGCCGCAACAGCGCGCCCTTGGCCTTCAGGCCCGCCATCTCGAAATCGCGCAGGATGAAGCGCAGGACCATCTGTTCGGCATTGCCCTTCATGTCGACGGCATGGATGAACCCCTCGCGATCGGCGGTGGTCTCGGGCGTCATGGTGGCCTGCGGCAGGGTGTCGACGATCTTCGAGGCCAGGTGGATGGCGTTCACCAGCTTGTCCTTGGCCCAGCCCGGATGGATCGAGACGCCGGTGACGGTGACGGTCGCGAAATCGGCCGAGAAGGTCTCGTAGGTGATCTCGCCCAGGTCGCCGCCATCGAAGGTATAGGCGAAGTCGACGCCCAGATCGGCGGGCAGCTGCTTGTCCACGCCGCGCCCGATTTCCTCGTCCGGGGTGAAGGCCAGGCGGATCGTGGGGCGGGCGATGTCGGGGTTTTCCAGCAGGTGCCGGGCGGCGGTCATGATGATGGCGACGCCCGCCTTGTCGTCGGCCCCCAGAAGCGTCAGCCCGGAGGCGGTGACAATATCCTCGCCGATCTTGCCCGCGAGGTAGGGGAACGCCTCGGGCGTCATCACCAGGTCGGGATTGTCGGGAAAGGTGATCGCCCCGCCGTTATAGCCCTCGATCACGCGGGGTCTGACGCCGGTGGCGTTGAATTGGGGCGCGGTGTCCACGTGGGCCAGGAACCCCACGACGGGGCCCGGCGCGTTGCCCGGCACCGTGGCGATGACCGCACCATAGGCGGTCTTGGTGACGTCGGCCGCGCCCATGGCGGTCAATTCCCTCACCAGGAGGTCCAGCATGTCGTGCTGGATCGCGGTCGACGGCGCGCCGGGGCTGTCCATGTCCGACTGGCTGTCGATGGCGCAATAGCGCACCAGGCGGTCCTTCAGTTCGGCGGTGAAGCGGGTCATGGGCGTCTCCTGTCGATCCGCGCGCAGGGGGCCTGAGGCGTCAGGCGGTGTCAAGACACCGCCACCCGGTCCGCCGATCACGCGGCCATGCCGGACACGTGACGAGTGTTCATTGGCTTGCGATCCGACACTCGCGCAAGTGTTGCGCGGGACGGGTCAGGACCCCTGCGCGACTGCCCCGGACCTGCCGTCAACTCTCAACCCATATTAACGAGGAGACCCATATGAACCTGACCAAGCTCCGCGCCGGCCTTGCCGCTGCCGCCCTGATGACCCTGACCTCCGTCACCGCCGTTCAGGCCGCCGACGAGGTCTTCATCTCCGACGCCGGCAAGAGCATCGCGATCAACGGCTATGACGCGGTCGCCTACCACACCGCAGGCGCGCCGACGCAAGGATCCGCCGAATTCAAGGTCGAATACGACGGTGCCGTCTGGAAGTTCGCCTCGGCCGCCAACATGGAAGCCTTCAAGGCCGACCCCGCGAAATACGCTCCGGCCTATGGCGGCTGGTGCGCGGTGGGCACCAGCAAGGGCAAGAAGATCCCGACCAAGCCGGAATTCTTCTCGATCGTGGACGGCCAGCTTTATCTGAACTCGTCCGACGGTGCGCATAACCTGTTCCTGAACGACAAGCCGGGCACGATCAGCACGGCCGACACCAACTGGACCAGCATCGAAAGCACGCCGGCGGATCAGTTGTAAGGCCGGGCGAGCATGAACAGGAAGGGTGCGGGAGAAATGCCGCGCCCTTTTTTTGTGCTGGGGCGATCGGCGTAATTGACCGTCGAGCGGACGATAAAGGCAGTCCTTGAGTTGCTCCGCACATACCTTGACATGGGTCAAAGCCAAGACAATCGGGCTTGTGAAAGCCTGCAGGGAAGAGAGGAGGTTCCATGCCATTCGTGATTTTCCTCTGCCTGTTCGTGATGGCTTTGCCTGTGTCAGCCGCAATTGGTGGGGAGTTGTCTGTGGAATTGCCCGGCAACTTCCAGGCGCAACCGGGCAACAATCCTGACCGCGGTATTGAAAGCTACACGCTTCCCCTCGATGGCGCCAAACACAACATCAATTTTCATGCTGATCGAGAAGTCCAAGACATACCGGAAGAAGTCTGCTCGCCCAAAGATAAAGCATGCCTCGTTCAGAATGCCTTGCGGTCAATCGAAGCAAGACTCATCGCGTCCAAGGCAATCATGCAGCTAGACAGACCAAACGTCCGGAATCTTGACACGAAGCTTTCGCAAGCAGATCCAAGCATGTTCCCGCATGATCTTTGCCAGGGCATGGCCTTTTCGTCTGTTCTGTCTCCCGATGTCAGCGGTCGGGTAAAAACGAAATTCTACGTTCGCGGGGTGACGGTGTTTTGTGGCTTTTTTGGACCGGAGAATATGTACTGGACCACCGCGGCTACAGTTTCCGAAAACGCATTGAATAGGGAAGATCTGATGCAGCAGACGGATTTTGAATTCAAGGCTCGTGAAATATTGAAATCGCTAAAATTCTAAACCCGACTTCAGAACCTGCCTTTCACGCAAGAATTGCAAGGCAGCCTTTTCCTGCTCGCACTGATTCGTATTCATATTTTCCTACTTGGATCCGTTTGCAGGCAATAGTGCCAAGTTCCCTTTTGGGACCAAACCGGCCCCTTGCCCCGGCACACTGAATTGACTTGAGGTTTTGACTGCGGGCAC
>SBFT01000330.1 GCA_006227805.1 Paracoccaceae bacterium | reverse complement strand
ATGAAACGCCTCATCTCCTCCGGCCTGATGTTCGGCAACCTGATCGAGATCGCCTCGCCCGCGCTGGTCGAACGCTATAACCGCGCGCTGAAGCACCTGACGGGGAAACAGACGAAACTCGCCGATTTCCACATCGACATCTCGGGCTATTCGCCCGAGGTGGGCGACGAATTGGGCGATCATCTCTACCTGAACCGCGACGGCGTGAACCGGCAGTTCATCCTGCTGACGACCGAGCAGAAGACCGCGCCGCTGCTGAACGCCAGGTTCTCGAATTCCCGCGACATCCTGCGCCGGTTCATGGAAGAGAACGAAGCCCAGCTGTTCGCCCTGACCGCCCGCGACGCGGTGGCGGGGGAATTGGTGAATTCCGTCTATGGCGTGCCCACGCCCGACCGCCTGTTCGACATCCGCCGCATCGTGATCGAGGCGGACACGACCAGCGGCACCCTGCGCGACAGCGACGCGCTGGCCGCGATGATTGACCGCTTCAAGACGGAAGAGGACGCCTGGTTCGACGACGTGCTGATCGCCGAGATGATCACCCTGGCCAAACGCACCGGCGACATCACCCGCAATCCCGTCCGCCTGAAGGCGATGGAGTTCGAGCAGGTCAATTTCTGGACCGACTTCTTCGGCGGGCTCTACATCTTCCGGGGGGTCGCGCATCCTGCGGCGATCTCGGTCGGCCCGAAGGAGGCGCTGGGCCCGCTGCCGATCGCGCAGGTCCTCGATCTGCGCGACCGCAACCAGATCGCGAAGTTCCTCGATCTGAACGGCCTGGTGGAACCCATCGTCACCGCCCGCGGCGTCGATGCGGCGGCGATCCTGCGCCAGAAGATGGACTTCATCCTGATCTCGGCGGCGGCGGATGCGGGGCTGGACCTGTCGGCCACCACGCGCACCGATCTGCGGCGCCTGGCCCGCGACATGGGGCATCGCCTGCCGCCGGAATTCCTGGCTCTGGCCGACCTGGTGCGCTGGGCCGAGACAGGGGCCGACTGGCCGCGCATCGGGTCGGACCACCCGGCCTATTTCTACACCCTGCGCGCCGCGGACACGGCCGACCGCGATCTGGTCAACATGATGCTCTGCGAACTGACGCCGCGCGATTTCCGCCAGACCTTCATCTGTCACAAGGCGCTGTTCTACGCGCGCTACAGGACATGGGCGCAGGCCAAGCAGGCCTATGTGGTCGATGTGCTGACCCGGGAATACCAGGTGGACAAGGCCGGTGCCCGCGCGGCACTTTTCGGGCACGAACCCGACATGGCGGACAAGGCGCCCCCGCCGCCGCCGCCCCCGCAACCCTGGGCGCGCAAGGACAGGCGCGACCTCATCGACCGCGTCGGTCCCTGGGGCGCGGTGAGGAGATAGAGACATGCTGGGCGCCGCACGGCTTCTGATCATCCTGTTCGTCGCGCTGACGATCGTCTATGTCTCGCTCTCGCTCTATTCGCGCAGCGTGCGGCGCGCCAAGCTCGAGGCCGAGTGGGAAGAGGAAGCCATGCAGGGCGACCGCGACGCCTTCATCAGGCAGGGGCTGGCCGAGTATGACGGCTCGCTCCGGCGCAAGCTGATCCTGGGCGTCTATGTCGTTCCGCTGGCGCTGATCGCGCTGATCATCTATCTGGTGAACTTCGCCTGAGAAGGGGTGCTGCCCGTGGCCTACATCAAATGGACCTTCATCATCGCCTTCTGGACGCTGTTCGGCGCCTTCCTGCATTACACCCTGCCGCAGACGGACATCGTGCGGGTCGTGAACACCTACGAGGAGCGTCAGGAACTGGGCGACTGGACGCGCATGTTCTGGTCGGTGCCGGATGATCAATCCGCCGGGCTGATCAACCGCGACGTCCAGTTCATCCAGACCGTGCGCGCCAATGGCCGCCCGATGGTCTATCGCAACGAGGATACGGGCTGGGGCTGGCCGCCCTATTTCAAGTTCGACACCGCGAACCTCTATACCGAGGCGGCCGACGCCACCTCGACCGCGGCCGCGCCGCGCTGGTATGCGCTGCGCCATTACGGCTGGCGCAACGAATTCCTGTCGATCTTCCCCAACGCGGTCAGCCTGCGCCCCGTCGAGGGCCCCGACGTGCGGATCATCCCCTGGCTGAACATCGTCATCCTGACCCTGCTGGCGGCCACCTTCTACGCGATCTGGGTGCGCTGGCGGCGGTTCCGGATGGCGCGGATCGACCCGGTGCTGGAAGACATCGAGGAAGGTTTCGACGCCGCCGGCGACGCGGTGGCCGAACGGCGGGGACGCATCCGCCGCTGGCTGGGCACCTGGCGCGGCCGATAGCCCGGGCCTTGTGGCCGCGCGCGGCCCGGCATACATCTGCCGCCCATGGCACAGACCAAGTCAGATCCCAATTACCGCGTGATCGCGGAGAACCGGCGCGCGCGCTTCGATTACGCGATCGAGCGGGACATCGAATGCGGCATCATCCTGGAAGGCTCCGAGGTCAAGGCCCTGCGCCAGGGGGGCGGCGGCATCGCCGAAAGCTATGCCGCGGTCGAGAACGGCGAGTTGTGGCTGGTCAATTCCTACGTGCCGCCCTACGAGCAGGCCAAGACCTTCGGTCACGAGGAGCGCCGACGCCGCAAGCTGCTCGTCAGCCGCAGGCAACTGGCCGACCTCTGGAACGCGACCCAGCGCAAGGGCATGACGCTGGTGCCGATGGTGATGTATTTCAACCATCGCGGCATCGCCAAGCTGAAGCTGGGCATCGCGAAGGGCAAGAAGAACGTCGACAAGCGCGAAACCCAGGCCAAGCGCGACTGGAACCGCCAGAAACAGCGCCTGCTGAAGGAAAACGGCTGAGGCTCGGGCGTGCGCCGTCACCCGTGGCCGCACTTGCCCTGACAGCCCCGTGGTTGTAGGCAGTCCGAGGACTCGCAGACCCCGGGGGACGGACATGGCGCATGATGATCCCAAGACGCTGGTATCGACGGATTGGCTGGCGGCGCATCTGAAGGATCCCGACCTGCGCATCCTGGACGGATCCTGGTATCTGCCGGGGTCCGGGCGCGACCCGAAGGCGGAGTATGACGCCGCCCATATCCCCGGCGCGCGGTTCTTCGACATCGACGAGATCGCGGATCACCGCTCCGAGTTGCCGCACATGGCGCCGCCGGTCGAGAAGTTCATGTCGCGGCTGCGCGCAATGGGCGTGGGCGATGGTCACCAGGTCGTCGTCTATGACGGTGCCGGGCTGGCTTCGGCGGCACGCGTCTGGTGGCTGTTCCGCCTGATGGGGCAGGAAAACGTCGCGGTTCTCGACGGCGGTCTGCCGAAATGGCAGGCCGAGGGCCGCGAGGTCGAGGACATGCCTCCGATCGTGCGCGACCGGCACATGACCGTGCGCGTGCAGAACCACATGGTGCGGGACGTCACGCAGGTGGCGCAGGCCTCCAAGCTGGGCGATATCCAGATCGTCGACGCGCGGTCGGCCGCGCGGTTCCGCGGCGAGGCGCCCGAGCCGCGCCCGGGCCTGCGCCCCGGGCATATCCCGGGATCGCGCAATCTGCCCTATGGCGACCTGCTGAACGCCGACGGAACGATGAAGGACGAAAGCGGCCTGCGCGCCGCCTTCGCCGCGGCGGGGGTCGACCTGGGCCGCCCCGTGATCACGACCTGCGGATCGGGCGTGACCGCCTGCATCCTGGCCCTGGCGATGCAGCGCCTGGGGAAAGACGATTGGTCCGTCTATGACGGATCCTGGGCCGAATGGGGCGCCTTCCCCACGCTGCCCGTGGCAACCGGAGACGCCTGATGTTCGAGACGCTGAAACCGCAACCCGCCGACAAGATCCTGCAGCTGATGCAGATGTTCAAGGACGACCCGCGCGACGATAAGGTCGACCTGGGTGTCGGCGTCTACAAGGACGCGACCGGCCTGACGCCGGTGATGCGCGCGATCAAGGCGGCCGAGCATCGGCTTTGGGAAGAACAGACCACCAAGACCTATGTGGGCCTGGCGGGGGATCCCGCGTTTTCGGACGCGATGATCGCGATGGTCCTGGGCGACGCGGTGCCGCGCTCGCAGGTGGCGGCGGCGGCGACACCGGGCGGCACCGGTGCGGTCCGGCAGGCCTTCGAGCTGGTGAAGATGGCGAACCCGAACGTGCGCGTCTTCGTCAGCGATCCGACCTGGCCCAATCACCTGACGATCCTGAAATATCTGGGCATCGAGACGGTGACCTACCGCTATTTCGACGCCGAGACGCGCGGCGTCGATTTCGGCGCGATGCTGGAAGACCTCCAGGCGGCGCGGAAGGGCGACGTGATCCTGCTGCATGGCTGCTGCCACAACCCGACGGGCGCCAACCTGAACCCGATCGAATGGCAGGCGGTGATCGATCTCCTGAACCGGTCGGGCGCGACCCCGATGATCGACCTGGCCTACCAGGGCTTCGGCGACGGGCTCGAGGAAGACGCCGCCGCCACGCGGCAGGTCGCGTCCTCGGTCCCCGAGACGCTGATCGCGGCGTCCTGTTCCAAGAATTTCGGCATCTACCGCGAACGCACGGGCCTGCTGATGGTGGTCTCCGGGAACGAGGCCGCGCGCGGGCTGAACCAGGATACGCTGGCCTTCCTGAACCGCCAGAACTATTCCTTCCCGCCCGATCACGGCGCGCGGCTGGTGACGATGATCCTGAACGACGCGGCCCTGCGCGCCGACTGGGCGGCGGAACTGGAAGCGGTGCGCCTGTCCATGCTGGATCTGCGCCGCCAGCTTGCGGACGAGTTGCAGCGTCTGACGGGATCGGACCGCTTTTCCTTCCTGGCCCAGCATCGCGGCATGTTCTCGCGGCTCGGCTGCGGGCCGGACCTGGTGGAAAAGATGCGGAAGGATCACGGCATCTACATGGTCAGCGACAGCCGCATGAACATCGCGGGGCTGAACGCGCGGACGATTCCGATCCTCGCGAACGCGATCGTCGAAAGCGGGGTCTGAGGCGCGCATGTCGCCCGAGGACATCGCCCGTCTGCCCTATCGGCCCTGCGTCGGCGTCATGCTGATGAACCGCGAGGGCCAGGTCTTCGTCGGCCAGCGCCGCGACCGCTTCACCGAGGCCTGGCAGATGCCCCAGGGCGGGATCGACAAGGGCGAGAGCCCCCGCGACGCGGCGCTGCGCGAATTGTGGGAAGAGACCGGCGTGACGGCGGACCTGGTCGAGGTGGTGGCCGAGACGGCGGGCTGGCTGCCCTACGACCTGCCTCATGACATCGTGCCCGAGATCTGGGGCGGCAAGTATCGCGGGCAGGAGCAGAAGTGGTTCCTGCTGCGCTTTCTCGGGACCGACGATCAGGTTAACATCGCCACGGACCACCCGGAGTTTTCCGCATGGCGCTGGCAGGACAAGGATCACCTGGTCGAGAAGATCGTGCCCTTCAAGCGCGCGGTCTACGCGCGCGTGCTGGACGAATTCGCGCCGCTTGTCGCGCCGCTCTGACCGCCTGCGCGCTGGCTGCGGCGACGCCCGCGCTGGCGCTGTCCTGTTCCCCTTGGGATCATCTTCATGCCTGGGCCGAGGTCAGCAAGTCGGACCGGCTTTACCTGGTCGTCAAGGGCGAGTTGTCCTACGACGCTGCGCAAGTGCCGGACATCGACTGGGACCGCCCCGAGGACACGCCGGGGCTGACCCTGATCGAGGGGTTCTTCGCGGGCGAGCAACTGGGACGCAACGGGTTCCGCCGCCCCTGGGCCGAGCCCGTCACCGTCGCGATCGGCTGCGTGGCGTCCTGGTGTGGTGGGTTTTCGCCGGGACCCATGATCGCCTTCATCGAGATGCGCGAGGGCGACTACCTGCTGGGTTCGGGCCCCTGCGGCGGCATGGGGTTTCCCGCCACCGCCGAGGTTGAACGCGACCTGATCCGCTGTGCGCGCGGGGGCCGGTGCCGCCCGCGCGATTTCTGAAGCCTTACAGCAGACCCTCGGCCGCCAGAAGCTGGCGCACATCCGCCTCGGGGCGGGGGCCGATATGGCTGATGACCTCGCGGGCGCAGACATTGCCGATGCGGGCGCAGGTTTCCAGATCGCGGCCCGTCGCCATGCCGAACAGGAAGCCCGCCGCGAACTGGTCGCCCGCGCCGGTGGCGTCGACCGGGGTCACCTTCTGCACGGGGATGTCGATGCGGCTGGTCCCCTCCATCACCGTCACGCCGTCGCCCGACCGGGTGCAGACCACCAGGCCGCAGATGCCTGCCGTCAGCATCAGCGCGTCGTCCAGGTGCTTCGTCTCGAACAGCGACTGGATCTCGGCCTCGTTCCCGATGACGAAGTCCAGGTCATGCTGGATCAGCGACAGGAAATCGCCGCGGTGGCGGTCGACGCAGAAGGGGTCGGAAATCGCGATGCCCGCGCGGCCGCCTGCGGCGCGGGTGCTGCGCGCGGCCTCGCGGAAGGCGGTCTTTCCGGCGTCGTGATCGAAGAGATAGCCTTCGAGGAACATCAGCTTCGCGTTGCCCGTCACCGCCTGCGGCACGTCCTGCGAGGACAGGCCGGTGGAAATCCCCAGATAGGTGTTCATCGAGCGTTCGCCGTCGGGAGACACGAAGATCATCGACCGCGACGTCGGCTCGGCCCCGCCGGCAACCGGATCGTTCACGAAATGGATGCCGTGGTCGGTCATCGCCCTGGCGTAGAACCGGCCCAGCGCGTCGTCGTTCACCCGCCCGATGAAGGCGGTATCCAGCCCCAGCGCACCCGCGCCGGCGATGGTGTTGGCGACCGATCCGCCCGGCGTCTGCACCCGGCCCTCCATCGCGGCGTAGAGGACTTCGGCCCGGTCGCGCTCGATCAGCTGCATGATGCCCTTCTCGATCCCCATGGTGTCGAGGAAGCTGTCGTCAGCCTGAGAGATCACGTCGACGACGGCGTTGCCGATGCCGACCAGGTCATAGGTCTTTTTCATTCACTCTTGTCCTCGAATTGGCAGAGATCGCGGATGATGCAGGCGCCGCATTTCGGTTTTCTTGCGACGCAGGTGTAGCGGCCGTGCAGGATCAGCCAGTGATGGGCGTGCAGCTGGAAATCCGCCGGCACGTTGTCTTCGATGGCGCGCTCGACGGCGTCGACGTCCCGGCCCGGCGCGATGCCGGTGCGGTTGCCGACGCGGAAGATATGGGTGTCGACCGCCTGCGCGGGAAACCGCCACCACATGTTCAGGACGACATTCGCCGTCTTGCGCCCCACCCCCGGCAGCGATTGCAGCGCGGCACGGGAATTCGGCACTTCGCCGCCGTATTCCTCGACCAGGATGCGGCTCAGCTTGATGACGTTCTTCGCCTTGTTGCGGAAAAGGCCGATCGTCTTGATATGCTCGATCAGTTTTTCCTCGCCCAGGTCCAGCATCTTCTGCGGCGTGTCGGCGATCCTGAAGAGGTCGCGCGTCGCCTTGTTCACGCCCGCATCCGTCGCCTGGGCCGACAGCGCCACCGCCACGACCAGGGTATAGGCGTTGACATGCTCCAGCTCGCCCTTGGGTTCGGGCTCGGCCGCGTGAAAGCGGGTGAAGATCTCGCGGATCGTGCGATAGGGAAGTTGCTTTGCCATCCCGGCCTTCATGCCCAATGGGCGCGTGCCCCGCAACGCCAAAGCGCAAGTTCCGGGTCGCAGGATGGCACGGGCGGGCCTATTCTCGGCCTGACGGCAAGGGATGTGACCGATGAACATGCAGGCGACCGAACAGGGCTATCACTACAACGTCATGCGCCGCGCGCTGGACCTGATCGACCGGGCCGGGCCGGGGCTGACGCTCGAGGACCTGGCGGGGCAGATGAACATGAGCCCCGCGCATTTCCAGCGCCTGTTTTCGCAATGGGTGGGCGTCAGCCCCAAGCGCTATCAGCAATACCTGACGCTGGACCATGCGAAACGCCTCCTGCGCGAGCGTCACACGACGCTGGCCGCCGCGCACGAGGCGGGGTTGTCCGGGCCGGGGCGGCTGCACGACCTGTTCCAGAGGTGGGAAGCGATGAGTCCCGGCGACTATGCGAAAGAGGGCGAGGGGCTCACGGTCTTCTGGGGCTGGTTCGAGAGCCCCTTCGGCCCGGCGCTGGTCATGGGCACGGACAAGGGCATCTGCGGCATCGGTTTCGCCGCCGAGACGGGCGAGGATCACGCCTGGCGCGACCTGACGGGGCGCTGGCCGAAGGCGACTTTCCTCGAGGACCCGATGCGCCTGCGCCCCTGGGTTCTGGAGGCCTTCGGGGCCTCGGGTGACCTGAAACCCGCACCTCTCTTCCTGATCGGCGCGCCGTTCCAGATCAAGGTGTGGGAGGCGCTGCTGGCCATCCCCTCGGGCCATGTCACCACCTATTCCGAGATCGCCCGGGCGATCGGGCACCCGAAGGCGGTGCGCGCGGTGGGCACGGCGGTGGGGCGCAACCCGGTCAGCTGGCTGATCCCCTGCCATCGCGCGCTGCGCAAGTCGGGGGCGATCGGCGGCTACCACTGGGGCCTGCCGGTGAAGCGCGCCATGCTGGCCTGGGAAAGCGCCCGCGCCGACGCGGTGCAGGGCGGTGATGCTGCCTGACACCACACCGTG
>SBFT01000393.1 GCA_006227805.1 Paracoccaceae bacterium | reverse complement strand
CCACGTGTTCAACCCCGTGAGCTTCTGGCTCGCCTACGACCGGGACAATGCCCTGCGCGCCGTGATCGCCGAGGTGTCGAACACCTTCGGCGACCGGCACAACTATCTGTGCCACAACGACGATCTGTCACCGATCACCCGGACCGACCACATCAAGGCCAGGAAAATCTTCCACGTTTCGCCGTTCCAGCCGGTCGAGGGGCAGTACACCTTCCGCTTCGACATCCGGCCAGACCGGGTGGGGGTGTGGATCGACTATGACACCCCGAAAGGCGGGCTTTATGCCACGCTGACCGGCACGCTAAGGCCCCTCACCAATGCCGGGATTGTGGGTGCCTGCCTGCGCCGACCCTTCGGCTCGCGCCGGGTGCTGGCGCTGATCCACTGGCAGGCGCTGAAGCTGTTCCTGAAAGGCGCCAAGTATCGCAACCGGATGGAACCCCCGGCACAGGAGGTGTCGCGGTGAGCTTTGCCCTGCCGCAGGATCGGGTGGACCGGCGCGGGGGCCTTGCGCCCTGGGCGCTGTTTTCCGCGCTGATCGCGGCGGCGGGGCTGCCGATCTATATCCATGCGCCCAAGGCCTATGCCGACGATTACGGCGTCTCGCTGGCCGCTTTGGGCGCGGTGCTGTTCGGGCTGCGGCTGCTGGATGTGGTGCAGGACCCGGTGCTGGGCTGGCTGGCCGAACGCACCCGCGCGCTGCGCGGGGCGATGGTGGCCGGGGCGGTGGCGGTGCTTGCCTTGTCGATGCTGGGACTGTTCGCGGTTGCTCCGCCCATGGCGCCGATCCTGTGGTTCGCGCTGACGCTGACGGGGCTGTTTTCGGCCTTTTCCTTTCTGACCATCGCCTTTTACGCCGAAGGCGTGGCCAAGGCTGCAGCCCTGGGCGAAGCCGGGCACCTGCGGCTGGCAGGCTGGCGCGAAACCGGGGCGCTGCTGGGTGTGTCGCTGGCTGCGGTGGCGCCGGTGGCGCTGGGTGCGGTGATCGGCGCGCCCTTCGCGGGCTTTGCCTTGGGCTTTGCCGCGCTGGCGGTGCTGGCGGTGCTGGCGATGCGCGGGGAATGGACAGGCGGCGGGACCGCGCCGGGCGGCGGCTGGCGCCCGGTGCTGGCCGACCCGCTGGCGCGGCGGTTGCTGGCGATTGCACTGGTGAACGCGGCGCCGGTGGCCGTGACATCCACCCTGTTCCTGTTCTTTGTCGAAAGCCGCCTGGCCGCGCCCGGCTGGGAAGGGCCGCTTCTGCTGCTGTTCTTCCTCTCGGCCGCCGCCGCCGCGCCCCTCTGGGGCCGCCTGGCCGAGGTGCACGGCCCCAAGCGCGTCCTGATCCTGGCCATGTGCCTTGCCATCCTGGCCTTCGGCTTTGCGCTGACGCTGGGGCCCGGCGACTGGATCGCCTTCGCCGCGATCTGCCTGGCCTCGGGCGCGGCGATGGGCGCCGACCTGACCCTTCTGCCCGCGATCTTCGCCCGCCGAATGGCCCAGATCGCGCCCCAGGCGGCGGAAGGCTTCGGCCTTTGGTCCTTCGTGTCGAAATTCACCCTGGCCTTCGCGGCCGTGGCGTTGTTGCCCGCCCTGCAGGCGGCGGGCTTCCGGGCGGGGACGGACAACCCCGAAGCGGCGCTCTGGCTTCTGACCCTGCTCTATGCCGGGTTGCCCTGCGCCCTGAAAGTGCTGGCCATCGCCCTTCTGGCCCGCACCGAAATCGAGGAGATGACCTGATGGATTCGCTGTTGCTGGTCGCGCTTGGCGCCTTCCTGATCCTGGGGGCGCAATGGATCATCCGCCGCTTCTGGTCCTTCACCGCTCAGGCGCCCGAGGATTACGCGCAAGGTGCCCCGCAATTCGACCTGCGCACGCACCTGAACGGCCCGATCCTCTGCGAGGGGGTCATCTATGGCCCGCTGGGCCGCGTCACATCGCGCTTCGTGGGCGAGTTCGATGCGCAATGGAACGGCAACCGGGGCCTGATGAAGGAACGCTTCACCTACGACAACGGCTCGGTCCAGCATCGCGAATGGCACCTCGCGCTGGGCAATGACGGCCGGATCGAGGCGACGGCGCCGGACGTCATCGGCACCGGATCAGGCCGGCAGACGGGGTCCGCCGTGGTCCTGAACTATCGCATCCGCCTGCCGGAGGAGTCGGGCGGCCATGTCCTCGATACGGTGGACTGGATGTATCTGGCGCCCAATGGCGCGATCGTGAACCGCAGCCAGTTCCGCAAGTTCGGCATCAAGGTGGCCGAACTGGTGGCGACGATGCGCCCCGTGCCGCAGGACGAGACGCGGAAAGCGGCATGAGGGAGTGGCAGGGCAAACGCTACTGGCTGGTCGGCGCCAGCGAAGGCCTGGGCGCGGCGCTGGCCCAGGTCATCAGCCGCGCGGGCGCGCATGTGATCCTGTCGGCGCGCAATGCCGATCGCCTGGCCGAGGTGGCGGCATCCCTGCCGGGTCCCTCGACGGTGCAGGCGATGGACATCGCCGACGATGACAGCGTCGCCGCCGCCGCGAAGGCCGTGGGCGAGGTCGATGGCGTGGTCCTTCTGGCGGGCGTCTACTGGCCGATGACGGCCCGGGCCTGGGACGCCGCGCAGGCGACCGCCATGGCGGACATCAACTTCACCGGCATGGTTCGCGTGCTGGGCCAGGTCGTGCCCGGCATGGTGGCGCGCGATGCGGGCCATGTCGTGATCACGGGCTCGCTCTCGGGGTTCCGGGGCCTGCCGGGCGCCATCGGCTATGGCGCGGCCAAGGCCGCAACGATGTCGCTGGCCGAGACGATGTATGCCGATCTGCGCAAGACGGGCGTCTGCGTCCAGCTGGCCAATCCCGGCTTCATCCGCACCCGGCTGACCGACAAGAACGATTTCGACATGCCCTTCATCATGGAACCCGACATCGCCGCCCGCGCGATGTTCGAACACATGAACGGCGACCGCTTCAAGACCAGCTTCCCCACGCTCTTCTCCTGGGTGTTCCGCCTGTCGCAATTCCTGCCGGACTGGCTTTACTACCGCATCTTT
>SBFT01000238.1 GCA_006227805.1 Paracoccaceae bacterium | reverse complement strand
CCCGTCACCGAGGGCATGTATGACTGGCGGCTTATGTCCACATCGCTGTCCAACTGGAACCCGATGGCGCTGGCGGACTATCGGTCGGCGAACAAGTGGACCGGCCAATCCCTGCTTCTGCGGGCCTGCAACTGGGGCGACGACACGGCGGCGTTCCATGGCTATGTCCAGCGCGCGAACGCGGCCAACACGCCTGCGGGATACGACATGCCGGACCATCACCGCACGACATGGGAAAGCCAGTTCTGGGCGCAGCACGCCGCGACGATCTACTCCTGATCCCGAAGCGGCGCGGGTGGTCTGCCTGCAAGGCCCCCGGTTTCATCGCCGTGGGCTTTCGCCATTGGGCTTTCATGGCCCCGGCGCGTGGCCTGGCATCGCGGCGCAAGGTCGTCGGGCCCGGCAAAACGCGCAGAAGCCGCGTCGCGGGCCGCTCGGTTCGGGATCGCCGGATGGGGGATGGTGCTGTGAGAGAGGATTGAACTCTCGACCTCTCCCTTACCAAGGGAGTGCTCTACCACTGAGCTACCACAGCGCCGGTGGGCGGCTGATTAGACGCAATCGCCCCATGGTGCAAGCGCAATCTGGACCATGTTTGCCACCTCGGATATGAGGGACCATGGCAGAGAAAACCCCACCCCGGAAGGCATCCGACGCGGCCGAGGCAAAGGCGCTCCGGCTGAAGGCGGCGCTGAAGGCGAACCTGGCGCGGCGCAAGGCGCAGGCTCGGGCGCGCGGCGCAGGCCAGGCCAACGGGCAAGGGGACCAGGCAGGCAAGCGCGAGGGCTGAGGCATGGACAGAATCGTCGTCACCGGGAACGGTCCCCTTCAGGGCACGATCCCGATCGCGGGTGCGAAGAACGCCTGCCTGACCCTGATGCCCGCGACGCTGCTGAGCGACGAGCCGCTGACGCTGACCAATGCGCCGCGTCTGTCGGATATCCGCACGATGACGCAGCTGCTGCAATCGCTGGGCTGCGAGGTGACCAGCCTTCAGGACGGCCAGGTCATCGCGATGTCGAGCCACGACATCGGCAACCTGACCGCGCATTACGACATCGTGCGCAAGATGCGCGCCTCGATCCTGGTGCTGGGCCCGATGCTGGCGCGCCATGGCCGGGCGGTGGTGTCGCTGCCGGGAGGATGCGCGATCGGGGCGCGGCCCGTGGACCTGCATCTGAAGGCGCTGGAGGCGATGGGCGCCGAGATGGACCTGCGCGACGGCTATGTCCATGCCAAGGCGCCTGCGGGCGGGCTGAGGGGCGGGGAGATCGACTTTCCCTTCGTCTCGGTCGGCGCCACGGAAAACGCGCTGATGGCCGCGACGCTGGCGCGCGGCACCACGGTGATCCGCAACGCCGCGCGCGAGCCCGAGATCGTCGACCTGGCCATCTGCCTGCGCAAGATGGGTGCGCGGATCGAGGGCGAGGGCACGTCCACCATCACGGTCGAGGGCGTCGACCGCCTGCATGGCGCGACGCATCCCGTGGTGACCGACCGGATCGAGCTGGGGACCTACATGTTGGCGCCGGCGATCTGCGGCGGCGAGGTGGAATGCCTGGGCGGACGGATCGAGCTGGTCGGCGCCTTCTGCGAGAAGCTCGACGCCGCGGGCATCGACGTGACCCAGACCGAGAAGGGTCTGAAGGTGTCGCGCCGGGGCGACCTGATCCGGGCGGTGAACGTCACGACCGAACCCTTCCCCGGTTTTCCGACCGATCTCCAGGCGCAGATGATGGCGCTGCTCTGCACGGCGCAAGGCACCAGCGTGCTCGAGGAGAAGATCTTCGAGAACCGCTTCATGCATGCGCCCGAACTGATGCGCATGGGCGCGCGGATCGACGTGCATGGCGGCACCGCCACGGTGACGGGCGTGAAGACGCTGCGCGGCGCGCCGGTGATGGCGACCGACCTCAGGGCGTCGGTCTCGCTGATCCTGGCGGGGCTGGCGGCGGAAGGCGAAACGGTGGTCAGCCGCGTCTATCACCTGGACCGGGGTTACGAACACGTGGTGCGCAAGCTGCGCGGCGTGGGGGCGAAGATCGAACGGATCAAGGGCGAATGACGGAAGACGCACGTTTCGAGGACGGGCGCGAGGCGCCGCTGAACCTGGGGGCACTCGACGCGCAGGACCTGCAGGTGATCTCGTCGCTGGTGCAGGACGCGGTGTTTCCGGCGACGGAAATGCGCTGGCTGCCGAGAGAGCGCCGCTTTGCCCTGCTGTTGAACCGCTTCCGCTGGGAGGACCGGGGCCGCGCGCGGCACGGGGCCGAGCGCGTGCAGGCGGTGCTGGCGGTCGACGGCGTGATGCGCGTCGCCAGCCAGGGGATCGACCGCAGGGACGCCGACACGATCCTGTCGCTTTTGTCGCTGACCTTCGAGCCGGGCGAGGATGGCGCGGGCGACGTGATCCTGACGCTGGCCGGCGATGGCGCGATCCGGCTGTCGGTCGAGGCGCTGGACGTCACGCTGAAGGACGTCACCCGTCCCTATCGCGCGCCGTCGGGGAAGACACCGGACCACAGGCTCTGAGCGCGCGCAAGGGCCGGTCCGCGCGATTGCGGGCTTGAGGGGGCGCACGCCCGGGGCTATGTCGCAGGGCCAGACCTGCGGAGAGCGCACATGCCCCAGTTCCTGACCACGACCGATCCCGGCTTTGCCGATGCCTTCGAGGCGCTGCTGTCCGCCAAACGCGAGGACAGCCCCGACGTGGACGCCGTGGTGGCCGGGATCATCGAGGATGTGCGCGCGCGCGGCGACGCGGCGGTGATCGAGCTGACGGCGCGCTTCGACCGCGTGACGCTGACCCCCGGGACGCTGCGCATGTCGGACGCGGCGGTGGCGCGCGCGGCGGCCGCGGTGCCCGACGACGTGCGCGCGGCGCTCGAGCTGGCCGCGACCCGCATCCGCGCCTACCACGCGCGCCAGATGCCCGAGGATGCCACCTGGCAGGACGAGACCGGCGCGCGGCTGGGCTGGCGCTGGACGCCGGTGCGGGCGGCGGGGCTCTATGTGCCGGGGGGGCTCGC
>SBFT01000132.1 GCA_006227805.1 Paracoccaceae bacterium | reverse complement strand
GACATGGAGGAAGACATGCTGGACTTCGCCTTCCAGCCCGATCCCGAACGCTCGCGCCTGACCTGCCAGCTCAAGGTCACCGACGCGCTGGACGGTCTGATCGTGCAGATGCCCGAAAAGCAGATCTGATGCGCCGCGCCGCGGCCGCCCTTGCCCTGACCCTCTGGGGCGCGGCGGTCGGCGCGCAACAGATCGCCGGCGCCCGCTATGACGGGCCGACCGATCGCTACGCCCACGGCGTCCTCGGCGACGCGATCGAACACGACACGCTGACGGTCACGCTCTCGGACGGGCGCATCCTCCGGGTCCGCCACGCGGCCCCCCTCGTCTTCGAGGATACCGAACCCCGGCTCTGGGACGTGACCGGCGACGGCGCGCCCGAAGTGGTGACGGTCGAGGCCCACCAGGATGCAGGCGCGCGCCTCGTGGTCTGGGGCCTCGCGGACGGACAGCTGCGCCCGGTCGCGCGCACCCCCTTCATCGGGACGCGCTTCCGCTGGCTGGCGCCGGTCGCCGCCGCCGATCTCGACGGCGACGGCCATGTCGAGATCGCCTATGTCGACCGCCCGCACCTGGCGAAGATCCTGCGCATCTGGCGCTACACGCCCGACAGCTTCACCGAGATCGCCAGTCTGCCGGGCCTCACCAACCACCGCATCGGCGAGGATTTCATCACCGGCGGCCTGCGCGCCTGCGGCGGTGCGCCCGAACTGATCCTGGCGGATGCCGACTGGCGGCGGATCATGTCGGTGCGCCTGAAAGGCGGCGCGCCGGTCGCGGCCCCCGTCGCGGCCTTTGAAGGCCCGCCGTCCATCCTCCGCGCGCTGACCTGCGACTAGACCCGCGCGCCCCTCTCTTCACTTTGCCCGAAAAACTCCGGGGGGCCCGAAGGGCGGGGGCAGAGCCCCCTCCGCCCTCAGCCCAGCGCGCGCCAGCCGATGTCGCGGCGGAAGAACCCGCCCGGCCAGTCGATGGCTTCGGCCATGGCATAGGCGCGGTCGCGCGCCTCGGCCAGCGTGGCGCCGCGCGCGGTCGCGTTCAGCACGCGCCCGCCCGTGGCGACGATCCGGCCGTCGCGCTCGGCGGTGCCGGCGTGAAAGCACATCTCGGAACTGGTCTCGGGCAGGGCGTCCAGCCCGCCGATGACGCCCCCCGTCTCGTAGGCCCCGGGATAGCCGCGGGCGGCCAGGACGATCGTGATCGCATGATCGTCGGCCCAGTTGACGCGCGCCTCCCTCAGCCGGCCTTCGGCGCAGGCATGCATCAGGTCCATGGCCTGCGCCCCCAGCCGCATCATCAGGACCTGGGCTTCCGGATCGCCGAAACGAACATTGTATTCCACCAGCCGCGGCGCGCCGTCCCGGATCATCAGCCCGGCATAGAGCACGCCCCGGTAGGGCATGCCCCGCCGCGTCATCTCGGCCATCGTCGGCCTGACGATCTCGTCCAGCGCGCGCTTGGCCACGGCGTCGGTCAGCACCGGCGCGGGCGAATAGGCGCCCATGCCGCCGGTATTGGGGCCGGTATCGCCGTCGCCCACGCGCTTGTGATCCTGCGCGGTGCCGATGGGCAGGACCGTCTCGCCGTCGCAGAGAACGAAGAAGGACGCCTCCTCGCCTTCCATGAATTCCTCGATCACGACCTCGGCGCCGGCCGCGCCGAACTGGCCGCCGAACATGTCGTCGATGGCCGCTTCGGCCTCGGCCACGGTCTGGGCGATGATGACGCCCTTGCCGGCGGCGAGGCCATCTGCCTTGACCACAATCGGCGCGCCCTGGGCGCGGACATGGGCCTTGGCGGAGGCGGCGTCGGTGAAATGGCCATAGGCCGCCGTGGGCGCGCCGGCCGCGTCGCAGATTTCCTTGGTGAAGCTCTTCGACGCTTCCAGCCGCGCCGCCGCCGCCGAGGGGCCGAAGACCAGGATCCCCGCCTCGCGCAGGCGGTCCGCCACGCCCGCAGCCAAGGGCGCCTCGGGGCCGACGATCACGAAGTCGATCGCGTTCTCCTCGGCGAAGGTCACCACCAGCCCGCCATCGAGGATGTCGAGATCCGCGCAGGCCGCGATCCGGGCGATCCCGGCATTGCCCGGCGCCACGATCAGCTTGTCGCATTTGGGGTTCTGCATCACCGCCCAGGCCAGCGCATGTTCACGCCCGCCGCTGCCGAGGATCAGGATGTTCATGGGCGCGCGCTCCGTCTTGGCCTTGGGTCGCCCGCGTTCTAAGCTGGCCCGGCAGGCATCACAAGACACCGCGCGAGGCGAAGGGCATGGACCTGATCGACGATCCCCAGCCGGGCGGCAACGCCCCCGAATTCTCGGTCTCCGAGATTTCGGGCGCGATCAAGCGCATGATCGAGGGCGAATTCGGCCATGTCCGCGTCCGCGCCGAGGTGGGGCGCGTCAGCTATCCGAAGTCGGGCCATGTCTACCTGGACCTGAAGGATGACCGCGCGGTGCTGTCGGCGGTGATGTGGAAGGGCGTCGCCGCGCGCCTCCAGACCCCGGTCGAGGAAGGGATGGAGGTGGTCGCGGTCGGCCGGCTGACCACCTTCCCCGGTCAGTCGAAATACCAGATGATCATCGACGACGTGCGCCCCGCGGGCATGGGCGCGCTGATGGCGATGCTGGAGAAGCGCAAGGCGGCACTGGCGGCGGAAGGCCTGTTCGACGCGGCGCGCAAGAAGCCGCTGCCGTTCCTGCCGCAGGTCATCGGCGTCGTGACCTCGCCCTCGGGGGCCGTGATCCGCGACATCCTGCACCGTCTGCGCGACCGCTTTCCGCGCAAGGTGCTGATCTGGCCGGTGGCGGTGCAGGGCGAAAGATGTGTCCCCGAGGTCGTCCGCGCCATCCGGGGCTTCAACGCGCTGACCCCCGGCGGGGCCCTGCCGCGCCCCGACCTGATCATCGTGGCGCGCGGCGGCGGGTCGGTCGAGGACCTGTGGGGCTTCAACGACGAGGCCGTGGTGCGCGCGGCGGCGGCCTCGGCCATCCCGCTGATCTCGGCGGTGGGGCACGAGACGGACACCACC
>SBFT01000264.1 GCA_006227805.1 Paracoccaceae bacterium | reverse complement strand
TTGCTGGCCGCGCTCTACGAGTTGAAGTGGCGCGGCCTTCTGCCGGTCGAGATCCTGGCCTGCAACCTCGACCAGGGCCAGCCGGGCTTTCCGGCGACCGTCCTGCCCGAGTTCCTGTCGCGCATGGGCGTGCCGCATCGGATCGAATACCAGGACACCTATTCGATCGTCGTCGACAAGGTTCCGCAGGGGCGCACCTATTGCGCGCTGTGTTCCCGGCTGCGGCGGGGCAACCTCTACCGCATCGCGCGCGAGGAAGGCTGTTCGGCGGTCGTGCTGGGCCATCACCGCGACGACATCCTGGAAACCTTCTTCATGAACCTCTTCCATGGCGGGCGGCTGGCGACGATGCCGCCCAAGCTCGTGAACGAGGAGGGCGATCTGTTCGTCTATCGCCCGCTGGCCCATGTGGCCGAGGCCGATTGCGAGAAATTCGCCCGCGCGATGAACTATCCGATCATCCCCTGCGATCTCTGCGGCAGCCAGGACGGGCTGCAGCGGATGCAGGTCAAGCAGATCCTCGACGGCTGGGAGAAGAACAGCCCCGGACGCCGCCAGGTCATGTTCCGCGCACTGATGAATGCGCGGCCCTCGCATCTTCTGGACCCGAAACTGTTCGATTTCGTGGGGCTGGAACGCGGTCGGGTCAAGCTGGACGCGAATTCCGGCGAAGCGCCCCGCTTCGATTAACCCGATGGTCAGACCCGATGGGGCACCTTCCCGGTATCGCAGCCCGGGGAGGTTTCTGGATGTCCGAATCGCGGTCCTCAGTCACGCGCCAGCGCGGCGGCCGGTGGCGGTCGGGGCGCACCGCGCCCATCGCCCTGGGACTGCTGCCGCTGCTGACGCTCTGCGCCTATCAGTTCGGCGGCCAGCAGGCGCTGGTCGCGCTGGCCGTGGCGATGCCCGGGGCGGTGCTGCTGGCCCTGCGCTTCGGCGCGCTTGACGGTCGCATGAATGTGCCGCGCGACGCGGTGACGGGGCTCCTGCTGCGCGACGGGTTCGACCGGGTGATGGAACAGGTCCATGCCCGGACCGAAGCGGGCGACATGGCTTCGGCCTGTTTCCTGATCCAGATCGACGATTACGCCGAGTTGTCCACCCGGCACGGGCAGGCCGCCGCCGATCAGATCATGGCGCGCGCCGCCGACCGGATCATCGGCACCCTGCGGGCGCAGGACAACGTGGCGCGCGTGGGCGATGGCCGCTTCGCGATCTGCCTGATGCCGGTGCGGCAACTGGACCTGGCGCTCTGCGTGCAATTGGCGGGCCGGCTGCAATCGGCGCTGGAAGAACCCGTCCTCGTCGGGGGCGCGACGCTCTACGCCACCTGTTCGGTCGGGTTCTGCCTGCGCAGCCGCGCGCCCGAAGGGCCCGCGGCGGATTGGCTCGATGCCGCCGCCATCGCCCTGTCCGAGGCCTGCGCGACCGGGCCTTCCGGGATCCGGGCCTTCTCGCGCGATCTCAAGACCCGGAGCGAGGCGCGCGACCGGCTGCGCGGCGACGCGGTCGAGGCGCTGGAGGCGGGGCAGATCGTCGCCTGGTTCCAGCCGCAATTATCCACCGACACCGGACGCGTGACCGGGTTCGAGGCGCTGGCGCGCTGGGTCCATCCGGTGCGCGGCGCGATCCCGCCGGACCAGTTCCTGCCGGCGCTGGCCGATGCCGGCAAGATGGAACGCCTGGGAGAGGTGATGATGCACCAGGCGCTGAGCGCGCTGAAGGCCTGGGACGCCGCCGCAGCGCGCGTGCCTCGGGTCTCGGTCAACCTGTCCCAGCCCGAGTTGAACAACCCCCACCTGGCACAGCGCGTGGCCTGGGATCTCGACCGTTTCGACATCGCGCCCGACCGCCTGGCGCTGGAAATCCTGGAAACCGTGGTCAGCGACACGCCCTCGGACTGCGTCACCGGCAATCTCCAGGCGCTGGGCGCGCTGGGCTGCTACCTGGAACTGGACGATTACGGCACCGGACATGCCTCGATCGCGTCGATCCGGCGCTTTCCGATCCGCCGGATCAAGATCGACCGGTCCTTCGTGATGAAGGCCGACCGCGACCCCGAACAGCAGCGCTTCATCGGCGCGCTTCTGACGATGGCCGAAAGGCTCGAGGTCGAAACTCTGGCCGAAGGGGTGGAAACGGTGGGCGAACACGCGCTTCTGGCGCAACTGGGCTGCGATCATGTCCAGGGCTACGGGATCGGAAGACCGATGCCCTTCGATCAGACGCTGGACTGGCTGGCGCGCCACGAACGCAAGCTGGAAAAGGCCGCCCGCATCGGGCGCAACACGGGCTGAGGCGGGCCATCCCCCGCAGGCCCCGGGCCAGCCCGGCAACAGGATCGGCGGGCTGCGCGAAATCCCGCCCGGCGCCGCCCCGGCCCGGCCGTCACCGACGCCGCAATGGGCGCCCGGAGCCCCGATTCCGCTTGACCTTTCGGCCCGCACTCGGTTGAACCCCACTGATTGCAACGCACCAGGGTGGCGGGTCCCGACATGGACGATCAGAACAAGAATCTCATACTGGCGACAGCGCTGAGCTTCCTCGTGATCCTGGTGTGGTTCGTGATGTTCCCGCCGCCGGAACCGCAACCGCTCCCCCAGACCGATACTGTCGCCACCGAAGGCACGGGCACCGTCGCCACCGCGCCCGCGGCCGCGCCGGGTGCCGCCGGGGTCGATGCCGCCACCACCGAAACCCGCGCCGAGGCCCTGGCCAGCGCGCCCCGCGTCACGATCGACACGCCGCGCCTGACCGGCTCGATCTCGCTGCTCGGCGGGCGGATCGACGACCTGTCCCTGCGCGATTACCGCGTCACCAAGGATCCGGACGCCGACATCGTCACCATGCTGTCGCCGGTCGGCACGCCGGGGGCCTATTACGCGCTCTATGGCTGGGCGCCGGGGGCCGGGCTGACGCTGGAACAGGTTCCGGGGGCCAATACCGAATGGCGCCTCGAAGGCGGCGACCGGCTGACGCTGGACAGCCCCGTGACGCTGGCCTGGGACAACGGCGCGGGCCTCGTGTTCCGCCGCGTGATCTCGATCGACGAGGACTTCATGTTCACCGTCTCTCAGAGCGTCCAGAACACGGGCCAGGACACAGTCAGCCTCGCGCCTTACGGCGTGATCGCGCGGCACGGCCTGCCGGGCGATCTGAAGAACTTCTTCATCCTGCACGAGGGCGTGGTCGGCATGGCCGATGGCGAACTGGCCGAAATCGACTATGACGAGATGCCCGAGTTCCCGGTCGTTCCCTCGGAAGGCGCCCGCGCCGAGGTGGTGCAGGTCGCCCAGAACGGCTGGATCGGCTTCACCGATCACTTCTGGATGGCCACGCTGATCCCGCAGCCGGGCAGCGCGTTCAAGTCCGTCGCCAAGTATGACGACCGCCGCGACATCTACCAGACCGAGGCCGTCCTGCCGACACAGACCGTCGCCGCGGGCCAGTCCGTCACCGTCGAGACCCGGCTTTTCGCCGGCGCCAAGGAATGGGAGACGATCCGCGCCTACGAACGGACCGGGATCGAGGGTTTCATCGATTCGATCGACTGGGGCTGGTTCTTCTTCCTGACGAAACCGATCTTCTGGCTTCTGCACGAGTTGAACAAGCTGATCGGCAACATGGGCTGGGCGATCATCGGCCTGACCCTCATCATCAAGGCGATCCTCTTCCCGCTGGCCTACAAGTCCTACGTGTCGATGGCCAAGATGAAGGAACTCCAGCCCCAGATGGAGGCGCTGAAGGAGCGCGCGGGCGACGACCGCCAGAAGCTGCAACAGGGCATGATGGAGCTCTACAAGAAGGAAAAGGTGAACCCCGCCGCGGGCTGTCTGCCGATCCTTCTGCAGATCCCGATCTTCTTCTCGCTCTACAAGGTGATCTTCGTCACGATCGAGTTGCGCCACGCGCCCTGGCTGGGACCGTTCCAGGACCTCTCGGCGCCCGACCCGACCTCGATCCTGAACCTGTTCGGGCTCCTGCCCTTCGAAGGCCCCGAGCCGGGATCGCTGATGGCGCTGCTCTTCATCGGCATCCTGCCGCTGCTTCTGGGCATCTCGATGTGGATGCAGCAGAAACTGAACCCCGCGCCCACCGACCCGACCCAGAAGATGGTGTTCGCCTGGATGCCCTGGATCTTCATGTTCATGCTGGGCGGCTTCGCCAGCGGTCTCGTGGTCTACTGGATCGCGAACAACACGATCACCTTCATCCAGCAATACGCGATCATGCGCAGCCAGGGCTACAAGCCCGACATCTTCGGGAACATCCGCGAAGGCTTCCAGCGCAAGGCCAAGGCCGACGGCAAGGGCAAACCCGCGAACTCGACCGCCAAGCCCAAGCCCGGCCCGAAGGGCAAGGGCTGATGCAGGGCGCCGTCCGGCACCTCTGGCGCCACCCGATCAAGAGCCACGGGCGCGAGGCCGTCGAACGCGCGGAGCTGGCCGTCGACCGGGCCTTTCCGTGGGACCGGTTCTGGGCGGTGCAGCATGACAACGCGACCGGCCCCGATGCGGGCTGGTCCAGCTATCAGAACTTCATGATCGGCACGCGCACGCCGGGCCTCGCGGGTCTCTGGGCCAGGCTCGACGAAGACCGCGCGATCGTTCATCTGCGCCATGCCCGGCTGGGCGAGTTCACGCTGAACCCCGAGGACGAGGGCGAGGCGCGCCAGTTCTTCGCCTGGCTGGCGCCGCTTCTGCCGGAAAACCGCGCCCAGCCCCGCCGCATCGTGCGGGCGGGCAGCCGCGGCATGACGGATACCGATTACGCCTCCGTCTCGATCATGAACCTCTCCTCGCACCGCGCGGTGTCGCAGAAGCTGGGCCGCGACCTGGAGCACCAGCGCTGGCGCGGCAACATCTGGTTCGACGGCATGGGTCCATGGGAGGAGTTCGACTGGATCGGCCGCCATGTCCGGATCGGCGGCGCGGTCCTGGCCGTGCGCGACCGGATCGAACGCTGCCTGCACACCGCGGCCAACCCGCAGACCGGTCAGCGCGACGCCGATACGCTGGGCGCGCTGGAAACCGGCTGGGGCCATCGCGATTTCGGCGTCTATGCCCAGGTCGTCGAGGCGGGCCCCGTGGCCCTGGGCGACAGGGTCGAGGTCCTGCCGTGACCGCCCTGCCCTTTCCCCTCAGCCCCGAACCCGACGCGCTGGCCGCCGAAACCGGGCGCAAGCTGTTCGCGGGCGGCGCCGAATTCGTCAAGGGCGTCGTCGCGATGACCGGCCTGCCGCCCGCAGACCGGGTCGAGGTCTGCTTCGCGGGCCGCTCGAACGTGGGCAAGTCGACGCTGATCAACGCGCTGACCGGGCGGCGGGGCCTGGCGCGCGCCTCGAACACGCCGGGCCGCACGCAGGAGATCAACTTCTTCGCCCTGGGCGAGACGCATTACCTGGTCGACCTGCCGGGCTATGGCTTCGCCAATGCCCCCGTCGCGGTGGTCGAGAAGTGGCAGCGCCTGTTGCGGCAATACCTCTCGGGCCGCCAGACCCTGCGCCGCGCCTTCGTGCTGATCGACGCGCGCCACGGCATCAAGGCTGTCGATGACGAGATCATGCGCCTTCTGGACAGCGCGGCGGTGACCTTCCAGTGTGTGCTGACGAAGGCCGACAAGATCGGCGACGCCGCGCGCGAGAAGGTCCTGGCGCAGGTGCGCGCGGGTCTGGCGAAGCATCCCGCGGCCTTCCCCGAAATCGTCCTGACCAGCAGCGAGAAGGGCGAAGGCATCGCCACCCTGCGCGCGATCATCGCCGGTCTGGGCTGAGCCGCGCGACGGCGCGCCGCCCGGCCCGGCATCCCAAGAAAACAGTGGACCCCAAGGGCCGCTTGCGCAACAAGACATCCCCGGAGAGGGAGCAACAGGATGAGAAAACAGGACATGAACCGGGATTGGTTTGCCACCGCCGAGACGCTGTCGCGCGCGCTGCCCTACCTCCAGCGCTACAACGACGCGATCGTGGTCATCAAGCTGGGCGGTCACGCCATGGGCAGCGACGAGGCCATGGACAGCTTCGCCCGCGACGTGGTCCTGCTGCGCCAGGTCGGCGTGAACCCGGTCATCGTCCATGGCGGCGGCCCGATGATCAACGCGATGCTGGACCGGCTGCAGATCAAGTCCGATTTCGTGAACGGCAAGCGCGTCACCGACGCGGCCACCGTCGAAGTGGTGGAAATGGTCCTCTCGGGCGTCATCAACAAGCGCATCGTCCAGGCGATCAACCGCCAGGGCGGCATGGGCGTCGGCCTGTCGGGCAAGGATGCGGGGCTGATCACCTGCGAACAGACCCACCCGGACCTGGGCCTCGTGGGCACGCCGGTGGACGTGAACCCCAAGATCCTGCATGCCCTGTTTGCGCAGGACATCATTCCCGTCATCGCGCCACTGGGTGCCGGCCGCAATGGCGAGACCTTCAACATCAACGGCGACACCGCCGCCGGCGCCATCGCGGCGGCGCTGAAGGCCGACCGCCTGCTTCTGCTGACGGATGTCTCGGGCGTGAAGAACGCGGAAGGCGAGGTCCTGACCGAACTCAAGGCCGAGCAGATCCGCCAGATGACCCGCGACGGCGTGATCGCGGGCGGCATGATCCCCAAGACGGAAACCGCGCTCGAGGCGATCGAGGGCGGCGTGCGCGCGGTCGTCATCCTGGACGGGCGCAACCCCAATGCCGTGCTGCTGGAACTTTATACCGAGCATGGCGCGGGCTCGCTGATCCGGCCCGACAAGGCGCTGCCCCCGGTCGAGCGCTGACACCATCGTGTAGGCGAGGGACTTGCCGCCGCGCGGCGTCCGCATAATCTGGGGCAGATGGAAAACGAAGCGATCATTCGCCTGACGATCTTCCTGGGCCTCTTCGCGGCCCTGGCCGCGATCGAGTGGCTGGCCCCGCGCCGCGCCCGCGCCCAGCCCCGCGCCACGCGCTGGGTCACGAACTGGGGCATCACGATCGCGAATGCGCTGACCCTGCGCGCGCTGGCGCTGGCCCTGCCCCTGCTGGCGGTGGGCGCGGCGGTGGATGCGGGGCAGAACGGCTGGGGCCTCTTCAACGCCACGGACTGGCCGGTGTGGCTCGAATTCGTCCTCGCCGTCCTGATCCTCGATTTCGCGATCTGGGCGCAGCACCTGGTCACCCACAAGATCCCGCTTCTATGGAGGCTGCACCGCGTGCATCATGCCGACCGCGACGTGGACGTGACCACCGCGATCCGGTTTCACCCGGTCGAGATCGCGCTGTCCATGCTCCTGAAGATCGGCATCGTCTACCTGATGGGGCCCTCGGCCCTGGCGGTGATCGTGTTCGAGATCCTGCTGAACGGCACCGCGATGTTCAACCATGCCAATATCCGGCTGGGACCCCGGCTCGACGCGGTCCTGCGCCAGGTGCTGGTGACGCCGGACATGCACCGCGTCCACCATTCGGTCCACCGGGACGAGCATGACAGCAATTACGGTTTCGCCCTGTCGATCTGGGACCGGATGTTCAGGACCTACATCGCCCAGCCCCGCGAAGGCCATGACGGCATGACCACGGGCCTGCGCTGGCAGGACGACCGGCCCAGCCGCCTCGGCTGGAGCCTCATGCTGCCCTTCCGCCGGGGATGAGCGCGCTCGACCCCCTCGCAGTGCAGGCCGCGCCGCATGGACTGATCGTCATGGGCGCCTTGCACGAGGACGCGCAGACCCTGGTGCTGCTGGGGACCGGGCCGGGCTTCTGGCCGGTCTTCACCGCCAGCACCGAACACGCCGACGGCGCGCCCGACCCGGTGGATCGCTGGTCGACCCGCGTCATCGGGGCGCTGGCCGTGCAGGCGGGCGCGGCGCGCGCCGTCTTTCCGTTCGGCGGCCCGCCCCACGCGCCCTTCCTCGCCTGGGCCAAGGCCAGCGGGCGGGCCTGGTCCAGCCCCGTGGGAATGCTGGTCCACGACCGGGCGGGGCTGATGATCTCCTATCGCGGCGGGCTGGTCTTCGACGGCCTTCTGCCTTTGCCCGAACCGGCCCGGAAACCATGCGACACCTGCGCCGCGCCCTGCGCCACCGCCTGCCCCGTCGATGCCCTCGACGCCGGGCGCGGCTATGACGTGGCGGCCTGCCACGCCTTCCTCGACACCGCCGCCGGACAGGACTGCCTGACCCAGGGCTGCCGCGCGCGACGCGCCTGTCCGGTCAGCCAGGCCTTCGGCCGCGATCCGGCGCAATCCGCCTTCCACATGAAAGCCTTTCACCCCTCATGACCCTGACCCTGATCCTGATGCGCCACGCCAAGTCCGACTGGGGCAATCCCCTGCTGACGGACCATGACCGCCCGCTCAACAAGCGCGGACGCGCCTCGGCCCGTGCGCTGGGCGACTGGCTGCGCCGCGAAGGCTGGCTGCCGGACCGGGCGCTGTCCTCGACCTCGCTGCGCACGCGCGAGACATGGGAGGGCCTGAAGCTGACCGCGCCGGTGACATGGGACGCGGCGCTCTACCATGCCGAGCCCGAAACCATGTGGGAGGTCCTGGCAGGGGCCGACGGGCAGGTCGTCCTGATGCTGGGCCACAACCCCGGCATAGCCGAATTCGCCGGTCAGCTGGTGGCCAGGGCGCCGGACCACGACCAGTTCGGGACCTACCCCACCTGCGCCACGCTGGTCGTGCAGTTCGAGGCGCCCGACTGGGCCTCGGTCCGGCCCGGGACCGGGCAGGCGCGCGCCTTCGTCGTGCCGCGTGAGCTGACGGAATGACAAGGGGCGGGGAAAGCCCCGCCCCTCCTGACCTGTCGGAGCGTCGACGCCCTCAGTGCCCCAGGATCTGGCTGAGGAACAGCTTGGTGCGCGGGCTTTGCGGGTTCAGGAAGAACTCCTCCGGCTCGTTCTGTTCGACGATCTGGCCTTCGTCCATGAAGATCACGCGGTTCGCGACCTGGCGGGCGAAGCCCATCTCGTGCGTGACGCAGAGCATGGTCATGCCCTCTTCGGCCAGCTGCACCATGGTGTCGAGAACTTCCTTGATCATCTCGGGGTCGAGTGCCGATGTCGGCTCGTCGAAGAGCATGATGCGCGGGCGCATGCAGAGCGAGCGGGCGATCGCCACGCGCTGCTGCTGACCGCCCGACAACTGGCCGGGATACTTGTGCGCCTGCTCGGGGATCTTGACCTTCTGCAGGAAGTGCATCGCCGTTTCCTCGGCCTCTCTCTTCGGGATCTTGCGGACCCAGATCGGCGCGAGGGTGCAGTTTTCCAGGATCGTCAGGTGCGGAAACAGGTTGAAGTGCTGGAACACCATCCCGACCTCGGACCGGATCGTGTCGATGTTCTTCAGATCCGACGACAACAGCGTTCCGTCGACGACGATCTTGCCCTTCTGATGCTCCTCGAGCGCGTTGATGCAGCGGATCAGCGTGGATTTGCCGGACCCCGAGGGCCCGCAGATCACGATCCGTTCGCCGCGATAGACGGTCAGGTCGATTTCACGCAGGACGTTGAAATCGCCATACCATTTGCTCATCCCTTCGATCTGGATGGCGACCTCGTCCGAGACGCGCATCTGCGCGCGGTCGACCTCGGGGGCGTTGGAAGCATCGGTCATGCGCGGTCTCCTTAGCGGCGATCGGTCTGAAGCTTCCGCTCGAGATAGAGCGAATAGCGGGACATGAAGAAACAGAAGATGAAGAAGAGAAGCCCCACGAAGATGTAGAGTTCCCAGTAGATGCCGTTCCATTCGCCGGTGGCGCGGATGGCGTTCGTCAGGCCAAGGGGATCGCGCAGGCCGATGAAGACGACAAGCGTGGTGTCCTTGAACAGCCCGATGAAGGTGTTCACGATCCCGGGGATCGAGATCTTCAGCGCCTGCGGCAGGATGATCAGCCGCATCGCCTTCCAGTAGTCGAGGCCCAGCGAATCCGCCGCCTCGTATTGCCCCTTGGGCAGCGCGGCCAGCCCGCCCCGGATGACCTCGGCCAGATAGGCCGAGGCGAAGAGCGTGACCATGATGATCACGCGCAGAAGCAGGTCGAACGTCGTGCCCGGCGGCAGGAAGTAGTTCAGCAGCAGCGACGCGGTGAAGAGCCACACGATCAGCGGCACGCCGCGGATCACCTCGATGAAGATGATGCTGGACTTGTTGATGATGAACATGTCCGACTGCCGCCCCAGCGCCAGCGCGATGCCCAGGGGCAGCGACAGCACGATCCCCGACGTGCCGATGATGATCGCCAGCATGAAGCCGCCGAAATCGTCGGAGGGGATGAAGGACAGGCCAAGCGGGACCGCGGCGTCCAGCACGGCGCGCAGATGCGGCAGGACCGGGAAGAGCCCCAGGTCCAGCCCCACGAGGCCCAGCGGATCGAAGAAGAACAGAAGGAAGAAGAGGATCCCGGCAAGCAGACCGAGAAGCGCGCCGCTCAGCGCCGACACCGCGCGGGCCAGGAAGAAGGACGCGGCGAAGCCCGCGGCGGTCAGGATCGGCAGCCACACCGACCCGCCCCAGAGCAGGAAGAAGGCGACGAACAGATAGACCAGCGAGAACCACAGCATCTTGCGCGGCAGGTTGCCATAGAGCACGGGCGCCACCGCCACGACCAGCAGCGCCAGCGCCAGCAGAGGACGCCAGTAGCCGAAGAAGAAGACGATGGTGTTGCCCAGATCGGCCCGCATCTGGGCCACGAATTCGATCCGGGCGGTGGAATCGGCCCCGGCTCCGAAGATCGCCTCGACCCCGCCCGCGGCGGCAAGCTGTTCGCTGTAGAACAGCGTAGCCAGAAGCCGCGCGTCGATCGGGTAGAAGCCGAACAGCATCTGCAGCCAGCGTTCGTTGATCACCGCCCAGCAGGCGGCGCTCTCCAGCCCGCGCGCGTCGCGGATCTCGCGGCATTCGGCCAGCGAACCCGCGTTCCAGATGCCGTTCAGCGTCCAGGGCAGGATCGACGACAGAAGCCACCAGATCACGAACAGCGACACGACGGTCAGGATCGCATTGAACCAGTTCGACACAAGGTTCTCGCGGATCCACCGGATCGGGCCGGACTGGCCCACAGGCGGGGGCGCCGGCGGCAGCATCTGCCCCCGGACGAAGCCGACGGTCTGGGCGTGCGTCTCGCTCATCTCACCGCTCCTTCAGCTTCACGTTGGAATTGTAGAGGTTCATGAAGGACGAAATGATCAGGCTGGTGATCAGGTAGAAGATGCCCAGAAGCAGCATCCCCTCCAGCTCGCGGCCGGTCTGGTTGATCGTGATCCCCCCCAGCGTCGAGCGCACGTCCATGTAGCCCACCGCGATGGCGAGCGAGGAGTTCTTCGTCAGGTTCAGGTATTGCGAGATCAGCGGCGGAATGATCACGCGCAGCGCCTGCGGCAGAATCACCAGCTGCATCGTCCGGTTGGGGCGCAGGCCCAGCGCGAACGAGGCCTCGGTCTGCCCCTTCGAGATCGCCAGGATGCCGCCCCGCACGTTTTCCGCGATGAAGGCCGATGTATAGAGCGACAGCGCCAGCCAGAGCGCGATGAACGAGTTGCGCACCTGGATGCCGCCGGTGAAGTTGAAGCCGCCCAGTTCGGGCAGTTCCAGCCCGATCGGCCGGCCGAGGGCGAAAAAGGCCAGAAGCGCGGGCAGGAAGAACAGGCCCAGCGACATCCACAGCACGGGCAGCTGATCGCCCGTCGCCTCCTGGCGCCGCCGCGCATAGGCGCGCAGGAAGAAGATGCCGATGACCGACAGCAGGAAGACGGCGACGACCAGGCCCGATCCTTCGCCCCAGACGGGCCGCGGAATATAGACGCCGCGGTTCGAGATCGCGACGCTGTCCCACAGGATCATCGAGGCGCTGCCGCCTTCGCGGAACTCGCGCGGCTGGGGGGTGGCCTCGGTCATCACCGCGAAGACGATGAGGATCCAGATGAGAAGCGGCGTGTTCCGCATCGCCTCGACATAGACGCCCATCAGCCGCGAGACGAGCCAGTTCTTCGACAGCCGCAGCACGCCGACCAGAACCCCGATGATCGTGGCCAGGATGCAGCCCAGAACCGCGACGACCAACGTGTTGAGGATGCCCACGAGGGCCGCGCGCGCATGGGTGTCCTGCGACGTGAAGGGGATGATCTGCTGGTTGATGTCGTATCCGGCGGTCGTCCAGAGAAAGCCGAAACTGATGTCCTTGCCCAGCGCGGCGAGGTTGGTGACCGTATTGTTCACCAGTTCGACCAGCAGCAGCATGATCAGGATGGACGCGATCACCTGGATGGTGAGCGACCGATAGCGCGCGTCGTAAAGAAGCTGGCTCAGTCGGAAAGCTTCGCGCGGCGGAGCGGACATGGCGGCCATGGAGTCTCCTGAATTCTGAATAGGTTGCATCTTGGGCGCGACGAGGGTGTGCCTCGGCCCGGACCAACCAGGGAGCTCATGAGAAAGGGGGCGCGGTCCAAAAGGACCGCGCCCGATCGCTGCGTATCAGCGGAACGGCGGGGCGTAGAGCAGGCCGCCGTTGGTCCACTGCGCGTTCAGGCCGCGGGCCAGGCCGACCGGCGTCGCTTCGCCGATGTTGCGCTCGAAGACTTCGCCGTAGTTGCCCACGGCGCTGATGACGCGCACGGCCCAATCCTTGTCGAGGCCCATCATCGCACCCAGTTCACCTTCGGTGCCCAGGATACGGTTGACTTCGGGGTTGGCGGTGGGTGCGGCGGCCAGTTCGGCCACGTTCGCCGAGGTGATGCCCAGCTCTTCGGCCGCGATCAGCAGGTTCAGCGTCCAGCCGACGATGTCACCCCACTCGTTGTCGCCATGACGGACGACGGGGCCCAGCGGTTCCTTCGACACGACCTCGGGCAGAATCACGTGATCGCCGGGGTTTTCGAAGGTGGCGCGCGTCGCGGCCAGACCCGAGATGTCCGTCGTGTAGACGTCGCAGGCGCCGGCCAGGTATTGCTGCTGGCCTTCTGCGTTGGTGGCGACGGGGACGGGCTCGTAGCTGATGTTGTTCACGCGGAAGAAGTCCGCGAGGTTCAGTTCGGTCGTCGTGCCGGTCTGGATGCAGACGGTCGCGCCGTCGAGTTCCTTGGCCGAGGACACGCCCAGCGACTTCTGCACCATGAAGCCCTGGCCGTCGTAGTAGTTGACGCCCTTGAAGTCGAGCTTGAGGTCGGTGTCGCGCGAGTAGGTCCAGGTCGAGTTGCGGATCAGCACGTCGACTTCGCCGGCGGCCAGCGCGGTGAAGCGCGTCTGGCTGGTCAGCGGCACGAATTCCACAGCCTGCGGGTCACCCAGAACGGCGGCCGCGATGGCACGGCACAGCGAAACGTCGAAACCGTTCCAGACGCCGTTCGCATCGGGTGCCGCGAAACCGGCGAGACCTTCATTCGAGCCGCATTTCAGCGTGCCGCGGGCCTTCACGTCATCCATGGTGCCGGCCGAGACCGCACCGGCGGCCAGACCTGCTGCGGCCATGGCGCCAAAGATAAGGGTTTTCTTCATTTTTACCTCTTCCTGATTGTCCACCCTGTTTTCAGGGCGGTTAACCCAGCCAGTCTAGGCGGGAAGTGAAACACCAAAAAGGGGTTGTTCCCCCCCCTCAGTGGCCGGGAGTTTGTTCGGATTCATCACCAAAGGTCAAGGCTTACCCCACAGAAAGCGATGAATTAACAGGCAATGCCCAAGGCGCGGGCAAAGCCCTTTCGCCGGGGTCTCAGTCCCGCGCCGTGCAGGCGTGGAAGAAGGCATGTGCGTGCAGGAAGGCCGCGCGCTTGACTTCGGACATCTCGTGCGCCTCGTCGTCGCGGCCCCAGAGCTCCTCCTGCCACAGCTCGTCCAGCCGCGAGATCGCCCAGATGTCGTCCGGATCGCGCCATCCGCGCGTGGCGGCGAAGCCCAGGACCAGCGATCCCGTCAGCGCGACCAGGTCGTGAAACGCAGCCAGCTGGAAGGGCGTCAGGGCATGGACAAGGTCCGACAGGCGGCGCAGGGCGCCCGGGTCCTGGGCCGCGTGGACGATGCCCTGCCGCGGCGACAGTCGCGCGCCAAGATCCGCCGCGGCCCAGTCCAGCGCGGGATCCCAGGCCGTGGCCTGGCGCACGATCAGGTCCTGCGGGGCCTCGGCGCGATAGCACAGAAGGTCGCTGTCGCCATAGGCGGCCAGCATCCCGGCCACCTCGGCGAATTGGGGGGTGACCTTGTCGATGGCGGAATTGGCGGTCCGGGTGAAAGGCATGGTGGCCGGTTGCACCTGGCCGTCCTGGGCGTCCCACTCATCGGCGACGGCCTGCGCCAGGGCGCGCGTCGGCAGGATCAGCGGCGCCTTGGCGGGTGTGCGCACACGGCGGCCGTCCAGTTCGACGGCGAAGCCCGCGGCGTCCTGCGCCACGCCCGCCTCCTTCCAGAAGCGTCGGGCGACCCAGCCGCTCATGCCGCGACGCTCCACCGGGCCAGGGCCGCTTCCAGCTGGGGCACGGTCTCGACCACCTGGTGCGCAGCGCCCAGCCGGTCGCGCCCGTGATAGCCCCAGGCCACGCCCAGCGCCTGCACCCCGGCGGCGCGTGCCATCTCCATGTCGAAGCTGGTATCGCCGATCATCACGGTCGCGGTGGGCCCGGTGCCCGTCTCCTCCATCGCTGCCAGGATCATCGCGGGATGCGGCTTCGAGGGGTGGTCGTCGGCGGTCTGACAGGTGACGAACCGGTCCCGCATGTCCAGCGATGTCAGCAGCGCGTCCAGACCACGGCGCGACTTTCCGGTCGCCACGCCGAGCATTACGTCGGGCATCGCCGCCAGCCGGTCCAGCAGCGCCCACACGCCGGGATAGAGGGGCGAGGAGAGGGCCGATCCCTTGGCCTGGCGCAGGCGGGCATATTCGTCCTTGTAGGCCGCCACCATGACCATGCGCCGGGTCGCATCGAGATCGGGCGCCAGGTGCGCGACGGCCAGGTCCAGCGACAGGCCGACGATCGACAGGATCTTCGCGCGCGGCGGCGCCTCCCGTCCCACGGCCTCGAACGCCCTGCGCATCGACGCCACGATGTCGGCCTGGCTGTCGACCAGCGTGCCATCCACGTCGAAGAGGATCAGTCGCGGCCGGTCGGTCATTTCAGGTTCCCGAAGGGGTCGTCCTCGGCCAGGTCCTCGGTCCAGCCGAAGGTCTCCCAGCTGGCCTTCATGTGCTCGGGCAGCGGCGCGGTCAGGATCAGGGGCTGCTTCGTGACGGGGTGTTCGATCACCAGCCGCCGGGCGTGCAGATGCAGCTTCTTCGAGATGATGCCGCCCACCTGCGCGCCCCAGCCGTCGCCCTGGTTTTCCTGGCCCGACCCGCCATACTTGCCGTCGCCCGCGATCGGGTGGCCCATCTCGGCCATGTGGACGCGCAACTGGTGGGTGCGGCCCGTCACCGGCTCCATCGCCACCCAGGCGGCGCGGCCCGCGACGCGGTAGAGCGTGGCATAGAGCGTGTGCGCGCGTTTCGCGCCGGGCGTCGTGTCGATGTCCGCGGGATGGACCGCCATCATCTTCTCGCCCTCGCCGCTGGCCTTGTGGCCGGGCGCCTTGACCAGACCTGTCTTGATCTCGCCCAGGTAGGGTTTCGGCACGCCCGCGACCAGGGCCCAGTAGATCTTGCGCGTGGCGCGGTGACGGAAGGCGGCGGTCAGGCCGGCGGCGGCCTCGCGCGTGCGCGCCAGAAGCAGGATGCCGGACGTGTCCTTGTCCAGCCGGTGCACCAGCCGGGGCTTTTCGTCGTAACCGAAGCGCAGCGCCTCGGCCAGCCCGTCGACATGGCGCGTCTGGCCGCTGCCGCCCTGCACGGCCAGGCCCGGCGGCTTGTTCAGCGCGATCACGTGATCGTCGCGGTAGATGACGCAGTCCTGGATCATCTTCGCGTCGGCGGCCGACACGCGCGTGACTTCCGGTTTCGGCGCCGGCGTGTCGACATCGCCGAGGGGCGGCACGCGCACGCTCTGGCCTTCCTCCAGCCGGGTCGAGGCCTTGACCCGCGCGCCATCGACGCGCAATTCGCCCTTGCGGCACATCTTCTCGATCCGGCCCTGCGCCAGGTTCGGGAACCGCCGCTTGAGCCAGCGGTCGAGGCGCTGATCGCCCTCGCCCTGTGCCACGGTGATCGTCTGCACGCTCATGCGAAGGCCCCCCGGCCCAGCCAGAGGCCCAGCATCAGGCCGCCCACCGACCCCGCGACCGACAGGGCCACGTAAAGCGCCGCCAGCCCCATTTGCCCGCGTTCGATCAGGGTCACGGTTTCCAGCGAAAAGGCCGAAAAGGTGGTGAAGCCGCCCAGGATCCCGGTCATCACGAAAGGCGACAGATGCGTCAGGCCCCGATGCGCGGCGGCGGCCACGAAGAGACCCATCAGCAGCGATCCGACGATGTTCACCGACAGGACGCCCAGCGGCATCGCCGTAGGACCCACCAGGCGCAGCATGGCCACCCCCGCAAGATGGCGGAGCACGGCGCCGATGGCGCCGCCAAGGGCGATCTGGGTCAGGGTCGGGATCATCCGCGTCCTGTCGCGCGGCACGCGCGCGAAGTCAAGGTTTGCGTGCCGCCGCCGTAGTCACGTTTGCCGCTGCGCGCGCAGCTTCGCGAAATAGTCGACGCGCTTTTTCAACTCGCGCTCGAAGCCGCGTTCCATGGGCGCATAGAGGACCGGGCGCTTCACGCCCTCGGGAAAGTAGTTCTGCCCCGAAAACCCGTCGGGCGCGTCGTGGTCATAGGCATAGCCCGCGCCGTAGCCCTGGTCCTTCATCATCCTGGTGGGCGCGTTCAGGATATGCTTGGGCGGCGGCTTGGACCCCGTCTCGCGCGCCAGGGCCATCGCCTGCTTGTAGGCCACGTAGGCGGCGTTCGACTTGGGCGCCAGCGCCAGGTAGGCCACCGCCTGCGCCAGCGCCAGTTCGCCCTCGGGGCTGCCCAGGCGTTCATAGGTCTCCCAGGCATCCAGACAGACGCGATGCGCCTGGGGATCGGCCAGGCCGATATCCTCGACCGCCATGCGGGTGATCCGGCGCGCCAGATAGCGCGGGTCCTCTCCGCCTGTCAGCATCCGCGCCAGCCAGTAGAGTGCCGCGTCCGGGTCGGACCCGCGCACCGACTTGTGCAGGGCCGAGATCAGGTTGAAATGTTCGTCCCCCGACTTGTCGTATTTCGCCGCGCGCCGCATCAGGCGGCTGGACAAGTGTTCGGTGTCGATGGGCGCATCCAGCTTCCAGGCCGCCACCTGCTCGATCAGGTTCAGCAGCGCGCGCCCGTCGCCATCGGCCATGTCCTGCAACGCCTCGCGCGCGGGCGCCTTCAGGGGCAGCGTCGCGCCCAGGTCGCGCTCGGCCCGCTGGGTCAGCAGTTCCAGCTCCGCCAGCGACAGCCGCTCGAGCACCAGGACCTGCGCGCGGGACAGAAGTGCTGCGTTCAGCTCGAAGGACGGGTTTTCCGTCGTCGCCCCCACCAGAAGGATCGTGCCGTCCTCCATGTGCGGCAGGAACCCGTCCTGCTGGGCCTTGTTGAAGCGGTGGATCTCGTCCACGAACAGCAGCGTGCCCCCGCCCTGCGCACGCCGCAGCCGGGCCGCCTCGAAAACCTTCTTCAGGTCCGGCACGCCGGTGAAGATCGCGCTGATCTGGACGAAATGCAGGTCCGTCTCGTCCGCCAGAAGGCGCGCAATGGTGGTCTTGCCCACCCCCGGCGGCCCCCAGAGGATCAGCGAGGACAGGGCCCCCGAGGCCAGCATCACGCCCAACGGTCCCTCGGGGCCGAGGATGTGGGACTGGCCGATCACCTCGGACAGTGTCTTCGGGCGCAGCCTGTCGGCCAGCGGGCGGGGCGGCTGGGGGCCGTCCTTCGGTTCGATCCTGTCGAAAAGGTCGGCCACCGGCGTCAGGCCCGGAATCGCAGCGCGACGCGCTGACCGCCCCGGATCGCATCGATCTGGATGCGCCTCGGGCCCGGGGCCAGGGCCCGGGCGGCATCCGCCGGACCGAAGATCGGGGCGCCGTTCACGCCGAGGATCACGTCGCCGGGACGCAGGCCCACGCGGACGCCCAGGTCGCCGGGATCGATGACGACGACGCCCTGCGCCGAATTGGACAGATCGAACTCGGCGATCCATTTCGGATTGATCCCGGCAACGGTCAGCCCCGGCAGCAAGGTCCGGTCATCCATGACCACGGGCGGGCTGGGCGGCTGGTCGGGCGCGGCGATCATCGGCACGGCCAGGTCCTGCGCGGCGCCCTCGCGCAGGCGGGTGATCACCGCTTCGTGCCCCAGCCCCGCCACCGACATCCGGAAGACCATCTCGGAGGGCGTGTTCACCTCGCGCCCGTCGACATGGGTGATGACGTCACCCACGGCGATCCCGGCGGCGCCGAAGGGCGACAGGGGATGCACTTCGGAAATCAGGACCCCCTGCGGCAGGTCGAGGCCCAGCGACGCGGCGAGGTCGGCATCCACCGGCTGCCCGGCCAACCCCGCCCAGGGGCGCCGGAACCGGTCGCCGCCCGCCGCGGCCTGTTCCATGAATTGCGCGACCAGGTTGGCGGGGATCGCGAAACCGATCCCGTTCGATCCGCCCGACCGCGTCAGGATCGAGGTATTGATGCCGATCAGGTCGCCATTCACGTCGATCAGCGCTCCGCCCGAATTGCCCGGATTGATCGCCGCGTCGGTCTGGATGAAATAGCCGCGCGCATTGCCGGTCGCGGTGCCCGACCGCGCCAGCCCCGAGACGATCCCCGAGGTCACCGTCTGGCCCACGCCGAAGGGATTGCCGATGGCCAGGACCAGTTCTCCCACGCGCACATCGTCGCTGTCGCGCAGGGCGAGATGCGGCAACGCCTCGGCGCCATCCAGCTTCAGGATCGCCAGGTCGCTTTCCTCGTCGCCCAGCAGCACGCGCGCGGCGAATTCGCGCCGGTCCGCCAGCACGACGCGGATATCGGTCGCCTGGCCCACCACGTGGTAATTCGACACCACGATCCCGTCCGGCGACAGGATCACGCCAGAGCCGAGCGAATTCTGCACCCGGGGGCGCGGGTCGGCGAAGCCGCGGAAGAACTCGCGGAAGAAGGGATCGCCCTCGAACGGGCTGGTATGTTCGGGGCGCACGATGCGCGCATAGATGTTGACGACCGCGGGCGCGGCCTCGGCCACCAGCGGTGCGAAACCCAGGGCGATTTCCCCTTGGGTCTGCGGCACGCGGGTTTCGGCACTGGCGGGCGCGGCCAGGATCAGCGACAGCAGGAGAAGCAGGCGTATCATGTCCCAGAGATAGGCACGCCGGGCATCCGCCCGCAATAGTGCACCGCCCCTGCGAGGTTACTTGATACTTCATATACCTGGGATAACCTTCGGCCAGTGCTCCGAGGTGCCCCGATGCCGCGCAACCCTTTCCGACCCTACACCCCCGATCCCGACTTCCTGGCCCGCCTGCCGGAAGGCTACAGCGGCAACCGGGTCAACGGCCTGGGCGAGACCGAGGTGCGACCGCCCCACATGGTCTGGTGGACGCCCGACATGGATGCAGCCCCCTTCGGAGAGGCGCAGAAATGGTTCTACGCCCATGAACAGCCCGATGACGAGATGCGCGCGCTCCGCGCCGAACGTCACCGGGTGGTGGGCACCCCCCTGCCCGAGGTCGCCGCGACGCCGGTCGAACGGTCGCCCGAAGACTGGACCGCCGCCTTGCAGGCCTTCGTCGAGGCGGGCGATTGCGAGATGACGGGCGTCGCGCGGCTGCGCCCAGAATGGGTCTTCGATCACGCGGAAACCGGCTTCGAGACCGTGATCGTCCTGGGCGTGCAGCACATCCATGACGAGCTGAAGCACGTCCCCGCCTTGCGCGGCGGCAAGGACGTGACGCGGCAATATGGGCGCGCGGCGGCGGTGTCGATGAAGGTGGCGGCCTGGCTGCGCGACCAGGGCTGGGACGCGGATCCGATCACGGGTCCGATGACGGGCAAGATCCTGATGATCCCGCCCGCGCTGGAATGCGGCTTCGGGGAACTGGGCAAGCATGGGTCCATCATCAACCCGGAATTCGGATCGGCCTTCCGCCTCGGCGCGGTGTTGACCAATGCGCCCTTCGCCACCACGCCCCGGCGCGACTTCGGCATCGACGAGTTCTGCACGAACTGCCGGGTCTGCGAGGATGCCTGCCCGCCCGTCGCCATCGCGCCCGAAAAGCAGACCGTGCGGGGTGTCGAGAAGTGGTACGTGGACTTCGACCGCTGCATCCCGTTCTTCGCCGAAACCTCGGGCTGCGCCATCTGCATCGCGGTCTGCCCCTGGTCGCGGCCCGGGGTGGGCATGAACCTGGCCGCGAAACTGGCGCGCCGGGCCGAGCGACTGGAAAGCCAGTAGCACCCCGGGGGTCCATCCAAACGAAAACCCCGCCCAATGGGCGGGGTTCGCGGCCTTGTCCCTTCGGGTAAGGCTTATTCTTCTTCGGCCATCGCCTCTTCGGCGGCGACGCGTTCCTTGTCGGCCGCGCCCTTCGCGTTCGGGTCGCGGTCGACGAATTCGATGATCGCCATCGGCGCCATGTCGCCATACCGGAAGCCCGCCTTCAGAACGCGGACATAGCCGCCGTTGCGCTCGGCATAGCGGGGGCCCAGGACCTCGAACAGCTTGGCCACATGGGCGTCCAGCTTGAGGCGCGCGGCCGCCTGGCGGCGGGCATGCAGGTCGCCGCGCTTGGCCAGCGTCACCAGCTTTTCGACGATGGGGCGAAGTTCCTTCGCCTTGGGAAGGGTGGTCTTGATCTGCTCATGTTCGATGAGCGAGCCCGCCATGTTCGCGAACAGCGCCTTGCGGTGTTCATGGGTGCGGTTCAGGCGGCGGTATCCACGTGCGTGACGCATTTATCTATCTCCTAAGCTTTTTGCTTTGTCCGGGGCCGGATGCGTTTTCCGGCCCTCTCCTTGGGGCGGGATTGCCCGGGGTGGTTCGGGGATGGGACGCGCAGCCGTTCCGCGCGCCCCGGTCTTGGCGAAGCCGCCTCAGAAGGCGTCTTCGAATTTCTTGGCCAGGTCCTCGATGTTGTCGGGCGGCCAGTCCTCGACATCCATGCCGAGGTGCAGGCCCATGCCGGACAGCACTTCCTTGATCTCGTTCAGCGACTT
>SBFT01000191.1 GCA_006227805.1 Paracoccaceae bacterium | reverse complement strand
TGTTCCAGCGGGTCGCGGCCGAATTCGGTGTTCGAATAGATGAAGGCGACCGTGGTGCCGCCCACGTCCTTGATCTTCTGAAGCAGGATGTCGAACTGCGACTGGTAGGTCGGCCCCGAGAGATACTGGTAGGGGTTGACCGCAGGATTGGCGAGTTCCGACGCGAAGGAGGTCGAGCCCATGATGCGCGCGTTCTCGCCCTTCAGTTCGGGCGCGATCAGCTTCATGGCGCCGGTCGAATCCGCGAAATAGCCGATCATCGCGGTGCCTTCGGTGGCCAGCGCCCGCTGGTAGTTGGCAAGCGCGTTCTGCGGGATATAGCCCGAATCCTCGGTGACGAAGCGGATCGGCGTGCCCGCGACGCCGCCCTCGTCGTTGAACAGTTTCGCGGCCAGCGCGAAGACCGGCGCGACCAGCTGGCCGGCGGTGGCGAAGGGTCCGGTCAGCGGCAGCGACGCGCCGAGGACGTATTCCGAGGGCTGCGCCCTCAGGATCATGGGCGTCCCCATAACCGCGGTGGCCGCGGCCGAGGTCGCAAGGAAGGAACGGCGGTTCAGCTTCATGGTCAGGGTCTCCTCTCCCTTTGGATGTGGCCAGTCATTATCCGCGTGCAAACGGCCAACGGTTTGCGGCACGCAGTATGCGATCCGTGATATGGTTGATGCCCAGCGGCTCCTTCAGCAGGAAGAAGACCAGCAGAAGGCCGAAGGCGATTTCCTGGAGCGGCGCGACATAGCGGGCCGAGGCCGCGTCGCCGCCGGTGAAATAGGCCGCGATCACCTTGATCACCTCGGGCATCATGACGATGACCATGACCCCGAAGACCGGCCCCATGGTGCGGCCCATGCCGCCCACGATCAGCGCCGCGACCAACTCGAGGCTGAGGTCCAGTTCGAATTGTTCCGGCAGGATGCGCGAATAGAAATAGGCGAACATCGCGCCCGCCAGCCCGCAATAGGCCGCCGAGAGCGCGAAGGAGGTGAGCTTGTAGCGCAGGAGCGAGATCCCGAGGATCTCGGCCGAATAGTCGCGGTCGCGGATCGCGATGAAGGCGCGGCCGACCCGGGTGCGGATCAGGTTCTGCGCCGCCAGCAGCGACACGAAGGCCACGACCGTGATCAGCACGAACATCTCGCGGTTGGTGTCCAACACCCAGCCCAGGATGTTGGCGTCGGGCGTGTTGATGCCGACGACGCCGCCGGTCCAGCGCGCGAAGGCGTCCTGTTCGATCAGGAAGATCACGATGAAGTTCGCGGCCAGCGTCGCGACCGCAAGATAGAGCCCCTTCACCCGCAGCGACGGCAGGCCGACGAAGACGCCGATGATCGCGGTGATCGCCACCGCCAGCGGCAGCACGACGAAGATGGTCAGGCTTTCGGGCACGATCCCCGCCAGCCCGTTTTCCAGCATCGTGACCGAATAGGCCCCGATCGCCACGAAGGCGCCATGGCCCAGCGAGACGAGACCGGTATATCCCGTCAGGATGTTCACGCCCACGACGGCGATCAGCAGGATGCCCATCTTGCACGCGATCAGGATCATGTAGTCGTTGGCGAAGCCCGCGAACAGCGCCAGCGCCACCATCATCCCGTAGACGAAGACCTGCTTGTAGGTGTTGTTCAGGACCCGTTCGTCGGCGGCGTAGCTGGCCTTGAGGTTGCCGTTGATCATATCCGTTCAACCTCCTTCGATCCGAACAGCCCGTGCGGCCGGACCAGCAGCACCAGAAGCACCGCGACATAAGGCACGATCTCGGCCCAGTCGCCGCCCATCTGCCATTGCGTCAGCGCCTCCATCACGCCGACCGCCATGGCGGCGAGGAACACGCCGATATAGCTGTCGAGACCGCCCATCAGGACGATGGCCAGCACGCTGAACCCGAAGAGGCCCAGGCTGGGCGAAATCCCGTTGCGGGTGGCCAGGATTGCGCCCGCGATGGCGCCGGTGGTCGAGGCCAGCACCCAGGCGCGGCTGAACACCTTGGGCACGCTGATCCCCATGGAATAGGCGGTGGACTGGTCCTCGGCGGTGGCGCGGATGGCGACGCCGGACTTGGTGTAGCGCACCATCAGCACGATGCCCGCGAAGATCACCAGCGCCACGATCATGTTCACGAGGTCCGCGCCGAAGAGGAAGATCATGGTCCCGAACAGCTCGAACCGCAGCGGCGCGTTGGGCGCGATATGGGGCACGAAATCGGCATCCGCCGTCCAGATGATCGAGGCCGCGCCGGACATGATCGAGATGAGGCCCACCGTCACCATGATCATCGCGAAGATCGACTGGCCCATCAGCGGACGCATCAGCGTGCGTTCGATGATCCGGCCCACGACGGCGTTGCAGACAAGCGCCCCCGCGATCCCGAACAGGATGCGCGGCACGTTCTGCACCCAGTCCAGCACCGCCCCCATGGGCGAGAACATCGGCAGCCCCTCGCGCATGGTCACGAGCCAGTCCGGCTGCCACGAGGCCAGCCACTCCGGCGCCCAGGGCTGCCCCGGCACGATCACCGAGAAGGTGTAGTAGAAATAGGCCCCGAACATGATCAGGTAGCCATGCGCGAAGTTGACGACCTTGGTGGCCTTGAAGACCGAAACGATCCCCACCGCGATCAGCGCGTAGATGGCGCCCGACATCAGGCCGTTGATGGCGAATTGGATGAACTGTCCCATCAGGCGGCGGCCCCCAGATAAGCTTCGATGACGTCCTGGTTGCCGCTGACCTCGGCCGGCGTGCCGCTGGCGATCTGCTGGCCGAAGTTCAGCACGACGATGTGCGAACAGATGTCCATGACCATGTGCATGTCGTGCTCCACCAGAAGGATGGTGGTGCCGAACTGCTCCTGCACGTCGAGGATGAAGCGCGCCATGTCGGCGGTCTCCTCGCGGTTCATGCCGGCGACGGGTTCGTCCAGCATCAGGACCTTGGGCTGCATCGCCAGCGCGCGGCCCAGTTCCACCCGCTTCTGCAGGCCATAGGGCAGCATGGTGATGGGGTATTTGCGGATATGGTCGATTTCGAGGAAGTTGATGACCCGCTC
>SBFT01000006.1 GCA_006227805.1 Paracoccaceae bacterium | reverse complement strand
GGAGCGCGCAAGGCGAAGCCGTTTCAACGCCGATCTCCGGCGGGAACTGGGGACCGGTCAGGCCGGAGACGACGAGGTGGTTCTGGGCGAGGCTTCCGTCGAAGTCGCACGGCTTGCCGGGGAGTGCGGCGCCGACCTCGTCGTCATCGGGGCGATGGACCGGACCTGGTTCGACAAGCTGTTGGGGATTTCGCCGACGCAGAGCGTCAGCGAGAACACCGCCTGCCCGATCCTGGTCATTCCCGCCGCCTGACTGCGGCCCCTGCGGGGCCTGCGCCGGCCGCAAGGCGGTCGGTCAGGACGACGCAGCCTCGTCCCGTCCGATCTCGTCCATCCGCCTCTGGGCCGGGGCGCGGGCCGAACTCAACGTGAAGAACAGAAGATTGAGGATTGATTGCACGGCATAATCCTCGCCCGCGTTTGTCCGCCGCAGGTTCTGTCGCAGGGCCACGCCGTCGAAGGCCAGCATCAGCACATGCGCGAGCGAGCGCAACAGGGCCGGATCCCCGTCCGGCAGCGCGCGAGAGATCATTCCCAGGATCCGCTCCTCGGTCCAGTGCAGCAGGGCGGGACTGTATTCGTCCGACTTCCGCGCCGTCGCCAGCGCCTGGACCAGGGTCAGCGTGCGCCCCGTCTCATCCCCGGCGATGTCGATCAGCAGTCCTTCGACCAGCGTCGACAGCTGGTCGCGCGCGCTGGTGCAGGCCGCCACGCGCGTTTCCAGTTCCGAGATTCGCTCCCGCAGCCACGGGTCGAAGACGGCGAAGGCGATTTCGATCTTGGAGGAATAATAGACGTATACATTCGACGGTGCGGTCCCGGCCTCCTTCGCGATTCGCGATATGGTCGTGCCGATGTAGCCGTGTTTCTCGAACAGGGATTCGGCGGCCAGTGTGATGTTTTCAAACATCTTTTCGCTCTTCACTCTCGCCATGTGACCCTTCTCCGTTCCAGGCATTAAAAGCGAACCACATTCGCCATTGACACGAATCGCCCTCGCGTGGCGAGATAATCGAATAGCGTTCGCCAATCCAGCGGCGCGGTGTCACCACAGATCGGAGAACATGATGCACGCGGCGATCCGGAGCCAGGAAGTGAACCCTGGCAAGCTGACCCACCTTTTCAAAAAACAGTTCGACCTGTGCAAGGTAAAACCGGGCGAGACCGTGGCAATCGTCTCGGACCTCGGGACGCGCCGCGAATACATCCAGGCCGCCTTCGCCGCCGCGGACGAGATCGGCGCGGACATCTACGAGATGTGCGTCAACATGATCCCCGGCTGGACGAAGGTAGGCGTTCCGACCATCGGCAAGTGCAAGGGAACGCTGGACGCGCTGCTCAAGTGCGACATGATCCTGATCTTTCACGTGCCCCTGTTCGCCAAGTGGCTGCGCGAGGTGCAGCAGGCCGGTGTGCGCGTCCAGATGATCATCGACGCGCCGGACGACCTGGAACAGCTCCAGTCGCCTCCGGGCCTGAAGGACGCCGTCGTCCATGCCGGCAAGGTCTATGAACAGGCGACTAACGTGCATGTCACCTCGCCCCATGGCACCGACCTGCGCTATTCCCGCGGCGAATACCCGGTGATGATCCAGTATGGCATGGCCGACGAACCGGGTCGCTTCGATCACTGGGGCGTGGGCCTGATCCACACCTTCCCCAACGAGGGCAGCGCGCAGGGCAAGGTGGTGATCATGCCGGGCGACATCGTGATCCTGCCCTATTGCCGCTACGTGGTCGATCCGATCCATCTGGATATCGAGGACGGGCATGTCGTGTCGATCGAGGGCGGCGTGGACGCGACGCTCATGCGCGAATGGCTCAAGCGCGGCGAAGCCTTTGAGGGCGACCGCGATCCCTACGCGTTGTCGCACCTGGGCTGGGGTCTCAACCCGCAATGCCGGTGGGATTCCATCGCCCTCTACGGCGACGCGCCCGAACGCAGTCGGGCGGCCTCGCGCTGTTTTCCGGGCAACTTCCTGTTCTCGACGGGCCCCAACAGCCAGGGCGGCGGCAAGCGCACCACGCGCGGGCATTACGACGTGCCGATGCGCGACTGCACGATCGAACTGGACGGCAAGGTGGTCGTCGAACGGGGGCGCCTGGTCGATCCCAAGATGATCGTTCCCGAAGTGCAGCGCGGCTGATCGGGGAACAGGATGCAGCTTGCAGGCGCATTCACCGTGGCCGCACCCCGCCTCAGGGTCTGGGAGGCCGTGCATGATCCCGCGCTTTTGGCGCTGTGCGTTCCGGGCTGCGAAGAGGCGGCGCAGATCGGCGAGACCAGCTATCGCGCCGTGGTCAAGGTGAAGATCGGCCCGGTCTCGGCCCGCTTCACGCTGGTCGTGGACATCGTCGAGGAGGAGGCCCCCGAGCGCCTGCGCATCAAGGCGCAGGGCGAGGAAGGCTCGCGTGCCAGCATGCTGACCGCCGAAAGCGAACTCGTGTTGTCGGATGCGGGCGATGGCGGGACAAGGGTCGCCTGGGCATCGGACGTCAACCTGTCGGGGCGCCTGGGGAAATACGGCCTCGGCCTGATGAAGAAGAAGGCCGAGAGCCTGTCGGCCGACTTCGTCACCGCGTTTTCCCGTCGGGTCGAAACAGGAGAGGTCGTGGAATGAGCTTTGTCCTGTCGCCGCGCACCGTCGAGGAGGCCGTCGGCCTTCTGGCCGAGTTGCCGGATGCACTTCCGATGTCGGGCGGCGCCTCGCTGGTCGCGATGAAGAACGCGCGCCTGATCGAGGCCAGCCATTTCGTCAGCCTCGCGGGGATCGCGTCCCTGCATGGCATCACCGCGACGGATGCAGGCCTGAGGATCGGCGGCATGACCCGTCATGCCCAGCTTGCGGCCTGCGATCTTCTGACCGGCGATCTGGAGATGCTGCGCCAGGCGGCCGGGCAGATCGCCAACCGCGTCGTGCGCAACATGGGCACCATCGGCGGCGCGGTCGGGAACGCCGACCCTGCCGCGGATTACCTGCCCGTCCTCGCCTGCGCCGACGCACATGTCGAACTGACCGGCACCGCGGGAAGCCGCCTTGTGGCG
>SBFT01000086.1 GCA_006227805.1 Paracoccaceae bacterium | reverse complement strand
CTACCGCCGCTTCCTGACGGACAGCGAGGCGCGTTACCGCTTCGGCTACGAAGACCTGGGCCGCCGTCCGATGCACCGGCTGTGGGAGACGCTGAAGGTGATTCCGCGCTTTGCCGCGCTCCGGGCCGACCGTTCGGTGCACGCCCATGCCGCGGCGCGGGTGCGCGACGAACATCTGCGCTTCGCGCTGTCGTTTCACCCGCTGTTCATCGGCGGCGATCCGTTCCGCGTCACCTCGATGTACATCCTCGTCAGCCACCTGGAGAAGGCCTTTGGCGTCCACTACGCCATGGGTGGCGTGCAGGCGATTGCCGAGGCGATGGCGCGGGTCGTGCGCGACCAGGGGGGGCGCATCCTCTATGGCGCCGAGGCCGACGAGATCATCGTGCGGGGCGGCCGGGCGGCGGGCCTGCGGCTCACCGACGGGCGCGAGATCGCGGCCGAGATCGTGGTGTCGAACGCCGACGCGGGCCATACCTACGACCGGTTGCTGCGGCGCGCGCCGCGGCGGCGCTGGACCCCCGCGCGACTTCGGCGCGCGCGCTGGTCGATGGGGCTGTTCGTCTGGTACTTCGGCACCCAAGGAACGCGGGGCCTCTGGCCCGAGGTCGGGCACCACAGCGTCGTCGTCGGGCCGCGCTACCGCGACCATATCGCCGACATCTTCCGCAAGGGCCGTCTGGCGGAGGACATGAGCCTTTACGTGCATCGCCCCTCCGTCACCGACCCGTCCTGCGCCCCTGCGGGGGGCGACACGTTCTATGCGCTCTCGCCGGTCCCGCACCTTGGCCACGACGCGGCCGACTGGGGCCGGATCGCCGAGGACTACCGGCAGAAGATGCTCGCCATGCTGGAGGAGCGGCTGCTGCCGGGCCTCTCGCGCCATGTCACCGAAAGTCTGGTCTTCACGCCCGAAACCTTCCGCGACCGCTACCTGTCGCCCTTCGGCGCGGGGTTCTCGATCGAGCCGCGCATCCTGCAGAGCGCCTGGTTCCGTCCCCACAACGTCAGCGAAGAGGCGAAGGGCCTCTACCTTGTCGGCGCGGGCACCCATCCCGGCGCGGGCGTGCCCGGCGTGATCTCGACCGCCGAGGTCCTGGCGAAACTGGTCCCCGACGCAGCGAGGGTCCGATGATCCGCCCCGACGACCTGGCCGCCTGCCGCGAGGCGATCCGCACCGGGTCGCTGTCCTTCCACGCCGCCTCGCGCCTGCTGCCGGCGCGCGTCCGCGACCCGGCGCTGGCGCTCTACGCCTTCTGCCGGCTGGCCGACGACGCCGTCGACATGGACCACCGCAAGGCCGAAGCCGTCCTGCGTCTGCGCGACCGGCTGGACCTGGTCTATGCGGGCCGTCCCCGCGACGCCGCCGCCGACCGCGCCTTCGCCGCCGTGGTCGAGGATTTCCAGATGCCCCGCGCCCTGCCCGACGCCCTGCTGGAAGGGCTGGCCTGGGACGCCGAGGGCCGCCGCTACCGCGACATGTCCGGGCTTCATGCCTATTCGGCACGGGTGGCCTCGGCCGTCGGCGTGATGATGGCCGTCCTGATGCGGGTGCGCGATCCCGATGCGCTGGCCCGCGCCTGCGACCTGGGCGTGGCGATGCAGCTGACCAACATCGCCCGCGACGTCGGCGAAGACGCCCGCGAGGGCCGTCTCTACCTGCCGCTCGACTGGCTCGAGGAGGCGGGTATCGACCCCGAGGCCTTCCTCGCCGATCCGCGCCCCACAAGAGAGATCCGCGCGATGGTGCGCCGCCTGGTGATGCAGGCGAACAGGCTCTATTACCGCTCGGAAGCCGGCATCGGCGCCTTGCCCGCCGCCGCGCGGCCCGGCATCTTCGCGGCGCGCTTCATCTATGCCGGTATCGCCGGGCGTCTGGACCGGATGGGCTACGACAGTCTGACCGCGCGGGCGCGCACCTCGAAGGCGCAGAAGATCGGGTGGCTGGGACAATCCATGCTGCGCGCGGGCGTCTCGATGTGCATGCCGCGTTCCGCCGTGATCTACGCCGAGCCGCTGCCGGAGGTCGCCTTCCTCGTCGACGCCGCCGCCACGCGGCAGAAGACGACGTCGCGCAGCGACAGTCTTCTCGACATTCTCGCCCAGCTCGAACGCCATCGCCGCGACCAGGGTTACGACTTGATCCGGGACCGGACACGCCTAGGATAGGCTGATGTTCTGGCTCACATTCAGCATCTTCCTGGTCGCCTGCCTCGGAGCGGGTGCAACCGGCGGCCTGTTTCCGCCGGGCCCCTGGTATCGCAGCCTGAAGAAGCCCGCCTGGACGCCGCCCGACTGGGTTTTCCCGGTGACCTGGACGGTTCTCTATGTCTGCATGGCGCTGGCGGGCGCGCGGGTCGCGGCGCAACCCGACAACGGTCTGGCGCTGGCGCTCTGGGCGATGCAGATCGCCTTCAACGGCCTCTGGACTCCGGTCTTCTTCGGGTTGAAGAAGATCCGCCTGGGTCTGGGGGTGGTCGTGATGCTGTGGCTCGCGGTCCTGGCAACGCTTCTGGCGATGTGGCAGGTCGACTGGGTCGCGGGCGCGCTCTTCGTCCCCTATCTCGTCTGGGTCACGATCGCGACGGCCCTGAACGCCGAGGTCTGGCGCCTGAACCCCGAGGAAGCCCGCGCGCATTGAGGCGCGCCGCCAGCGCTTCTTTCTGGTCACAAATACGCATGTCGCGACCCTGCCGCCGGGCGCGCCGTCAGGTCTGCGCGAAGGTCCAGCCCGGGCGCCGCGGCACCCGCATCGCCAGCATCGGCTTGAGCAGGGGGCTGCGGAACCGCCGCAGGTCCAGCGCCTCGTGGACGCCGACGGTTTCGAGACCGTCGAGACAGGTCCTCACGGCGGATCGGGAATAGAAGGGCGCGTCCAGCATGTTCTTGACCTGCCGGGGCACATAGCCCGGATCGGCGCGGGTTTCGCGTGCGACCGCCCAGAGACTGCGCCGCATCCGCGCCTTCGGCGGCAACTCGATGCTGCGGGCCTGTCCCGCCGCGTCGAAGGCCACGCCCGCTTCCAGCGCGCTGCCGTCGATGCGAAGGGCGTCAT
>SBFT01000243.1 GCA_006227805.1 Paracoccaceae bacterium | reverse complement strand
AGGACGCGTTCCAGGCGGCGGTCGGCGTCTTCGGTCCCGTCGCAGCAGATCACCATGCCGGAATGCTGGCTGAACCCCATCCCGACGCCCCCGCCATGATGCAGCGACACCCATGTCGCCCCGCTTGCGGTGTTCAGAAGCGCGTTCAGAAGCGGCCAGTCGCTGACCGCGTCGCTGCCGTCCTTCATGGCTTCCGTCTCGCGGTTGGGGCTGGCGACCGATCCGCTGTCGAGGTGATCGCGCCCGATGACCACGGGGGCCTTCAACTCGCCCTTGCGCACCATCTCGTTGAAGGCGAGGCCTGCCTTGTGCCGGTCGCCCAGCCCGATCCAGCAGATCCGCGCGGGCAGGCCCTGGAACGCGATCCGCTCGCGCGCCATGTCAAGCCACTGGTGAAGGTGCGTGTTCTCCGGGAACAGCTCCTTCATCTTGGCATCTGTCCTGTAGATGTCCTCGGGGTCGCCCGACAGCGCGCACCAGCGGAAGGGCCCGATCCCCTTGCAAAACAAGGGCCGGATATAGGCGGGCACGAAGCCGGGGAAGGCGAAGGCGGTCTCGAGCCCCTCTTCCAGCGCCACCTGCCGGATATTGTTGCCGTAATCGAGTGTCGGGACCCCTGCGTTCCAGAAATCGACCATCGCCGCCACATGCGCCTTCATCGAGGCGCGTGCGGCCCGTTCGACCGCCTTGGGGTCGGTTTCCTGCTTCGCCCGCCATTCGGCGACGGACCAGCCCAGCGGCAGGTATCCGTGCAGCGGGTCATGGGCGCTGGTCTGGTCGGTCACGATATCGGGGCGCACGCCGCGCCGGACCAGTTCGGGGAAGACCTCGGCCGCGTTGCCCAGAAGGCCCACGGACTTCGCCTCGCCCGCCTTGGTCCAGCGGTCGATCATCGCCAGCGCCTCGTCCAGCGTGCGGGCCTTTTCGTCGAGATATCGCGTGCGGATGCGGAAATCGATCCGCGTCTCGTCGCATTCGACGGCCAGACAGCAGGCCCCCGCGAAGACCGCGGCCAGGGGCTGCGCGCCGCCCATGCCGCCGAGGCCACCCGTCAGGATCCAGCGGCCTTTCAGGTCTCCGCCGTAATGCTGGCGGCCGGCTTCGGCGAAGGTCTCGTAGGTGCCCTGCACGATGCCTTGGGTGCCGATATAGATCCAGGATCCGGCGGTCATCTGGCCGTACATGGCGAGGCCTCGCTTGTCCAACTCGTTGAAGTGCTCCCACGTCGCCCAATGCGGTACCAGGTTCGAGTTCGCGATCAGCACGCGCGGCGCGTCCGCATGGGTGCGGAAGATGCCCACGGGTTTGCCCGATTGCACCAGCAGCGTCTCGTCGGCCTCGAGGTCCTTCAGCGCGGCGACGATCCGGTCGAAATCCTCCCAGCTGCGCGCGGCGCGCCCGATCCCGCCATAGACGACCAGTTCGTGCGGGTTCTCGGCCACGTCGGGGTGCAGGTTGTTCATCAGCATCCGCAGGGGTGCCTCGGTCAGCCAGCTTTTGGCGTTCAGCTCGGGGCCCGTGGGCGGGTAGATGTCGCGCAGGTTGTGGCGGGTCATGGTCATGCGAGGTCTCCGTTGCGGGCAATTTCGTTCAAGCCATCGAGAATGCGGGCGAGGACGGGGCGCAGGCGGTCCGCGCGGGCCGCGTCCCAGGTCCAGGGCGCGGCCTCGGCCATGTAGGTGCGCTGGGCCAGTTCCATCTGGATCGCGTGGATGTTGTCCACAGGCCGTCCGTAGTGGCGCGTCGTCCAGCCGCCCTTGAAACGGCCGTTCAGGACTGTGGAAAACTCCGTGGCGGCGCGGCAGGACTTGTCCACAAGCGCCTCGATGACGGGGGCGCAGGTGGCCGATCCATTGGTTCCTATATTGAAATCAGGCAGTTGGCCGTCGAAGAGGAAGGGGATAACCGACCGGATCGAATGGCAGTCATAGAGGATCGCCACCCCGTGCCGCGCCCGGATGCGATCCAGTTCCGCCACCAGCGCTGCGTGATAGGGCGCGTGGAACCGCACCAGCCTCTCCGCGATCTCGTCCGCCTGAGGCGCCTGGCCGGGCAGATAGATGTCCCGCCCGTCGAAGTCGGTCACGGGGCACAGGCCCGTCGTGTTCTGCCCGGGATAGAGCGAGGCATCGTCCGGCCCCCGGTTGGCATCGATCGCGTAGCGGTGGAAGGTCGCCCGCACCACGGTCGCGCCTGGCAACAGGCCCTCATAGACGCGGTCGATATGCCAGTCGGTGTCCGCCAGCGCCCGGCCCCTGTCGTTCAGCCGCGCATGGATGTCGGCGGGCAGCCAGGTCCCGCCATGCGGCTGGGCCAGCAGGACGGGTCCGTCGCCCCGGATCACCTCGACCGGCGTCATGCCGCCGCCTGAACCAGCGCGCCGCTGGTCACCAGGGCCTGCGCCCTGCCCAAGTCGGGGGCCATGTAGCGATCCTCGGCCAGACCCGGCACATCGGCGCGCAGGCGCGCGACCACGGCCTGAAGCGGCTGCGAGGTCACAAGCGGCGCGCGGGCCTCGATCCCCTGCGCGGCACACAGCGCCTCGACGCCCAGGATCACCGACAGGTTGTCGGCCATGCGCGCGAGGCGATAGGCGCCATGGGCGGCCATGCTGACGTGATCCTCCTGGTTGGCGGATGTCGGCGTCGAATCCGTCACGCAAGGATTGGCCAGGTGCTTGTTCTCGCTCATCAGCGCAGCGGTCGTGACCTCGGCGATCATGAAGCCCGAATTCAGCCCCGGATCGGGGGTCAGGAAGGGGGCCAGGTCGTGGTTCAGCGTCGGGTCCACCATCAGCGCGACGCGGCGCTGCGCGATCGCCCCGATTTCCGACAGCGCCAGCGCGATCTGGTCGGCGGCGAAGCCCACGGGCTCGGCGTGGAAATTGCCGCCCGAGACGATCTGACCGGTCTCGACCAGCACAAGCGGGTTGTCGGTGACGGCATTGGCCTCGATCTCCAGCGTCCGGCCCGCCATGCGGATGACGTCCCAGGCCGCGCCCAGCACCTGCGGCTGGCAGCGGATGCAGTAGGGGTCCTGCACGCGGCTGTCGCCGTCG
>SBFT01000280.1 GCA_006227805.1 Paracoccaceae bacterium | reverse complement strand
CATCGGGGCCACCGCGACCGGCTGCTGTTCCCCCTGTCCCGGCAGCCGGAACGTCACCTCGGTCGTTCCGGCGTCCTCGATGGTGGCCATGCCGCAGCCGGGATCGGCCTCGGGACAGGCCAGATGCGCGAAATCGATCGCGTGCACGCCGCCGCCGAGAGATCGCACGCTGCTCACGACGGCAGAGGACACGAAGGATGCAGGCCGGTCCGAGCGTATCGCGGAAACCGAGCCGGTCGTGAGGTCGACCAGCAGGGCATAGCTTTCGAATTCGCCGTGATTGTATTCCAGGACCGCAAAGCGACCGTCTGCGTTCCAGGCCACCTGTCCGCTGAACCGGAAGACGTCTTCGGGGGCCATCGACAGAACGGGGCGCGACGGGTCGCGCGGAACCAGTGCAAGGCGCGAAATCCAGCCCACCTGCCTGTCGTCGACTGTCTGGGTGATCACGCGGTAGCTGTCGTCGGAAGACGGACTTGCATAGGCCGACGCGCCTTGCCCCTGGTTCAGTGGCGGGAGCGCCTGGCGGCCGAAGGCCCAGATGCTGTTGTCGGCGCGATGGTCCACCCCGAGGCCCGTCTCTCCCGGGGCCAGATGGGCGCCTTCACCGCCCATCGCCCAGGCGGATGAGGTCTCTGCGGGACCGGGCGGTGCTGCGTCCTGCCGCTCGGAACCGACCGGCGCGCGCGGTGCTGCATCGGCGTCGGCGGACAGCGCCGGCAGTCCGGGTCCTGTCGTCGCCGCGTTTGTCCGCGCCGCGCCCAGGCCTTCGCCGTCCATCCCGGCGAGATCGGTGGCGTTGATCATGATCGTGGCGGCACGTTTCGGGGCATCCTGTCCCAGGTTGGCCAGGTATGTGAACGTGTCGGCGATATCGAGGCTGGGCCAGTTTCCCGCGTCTCCGCGGGCGATGATGTCGCTCCGCAGGGCTTCGGCCATCGCGATGTTTCCGTTGTAGAGATGGCGCAGGGCGGAGAAGCCCAACAGGAAGATGTCCTTCACTTCCTGGGCATCGTCCTTGCCGACCATGTTCTCCATGAACGTGTCGAGATAGGTGATCGTCCGGGCGGCCTGATCGCGGGCTTGCGGGTCATCGCCATGCACGTGCAGCATGATGGCCGCGGTCTGAATGCTCAGCGCCGTGGTCAGGAGGTTTTCGTCCTGCAGATCGGCCAGACCTTTCGAGGCTCTGGCGATCTCGACCATGTCATGAGCGCGGTCGAGGACCAGCCAGATCACCTTTTCGGGGTTCTTGTAGGCTTCGACGGCATTTGCCGTCTCCAGGAACGTCGCCTTCACTCCGGTGCGGACAAGCGTTTCCAGCCTGGGATTGAAATCCGGCAGGGCGTTCATGGTCAGGTCCGTCAGGAACGACGCGACGACGTCCTTCACGATCGCCAGCGCCATGTCCTTGCCGACCTGCTTGCCCAGGGTGGTCGCTGCGGACAGGCCACCCGAGGTCACATAGCTTCTGTAGAGTTCCGCAACGTCCCGTGGATCCTCGAACCAGCCCAGCGTGTCGTGGGCATGGTTGGCCGACATGATGATCAGGTAAGCGGCCCGGATCGTGACCTCCGTCTCGAAATCCTCCAGACTTTCGGCCATGGTGATGTCGAGGGCATCGAGCAGGTCGGGGAAATTCCGGTGAAGCCAGTCCCGCATGACCTCCGGATCGCCTTGATCTTCCGTCCTTGTCGGAGCGGCCAGTTCCGCCGACACCGCACCTTCGCGCGCCGGTTCCGTCGTCGCGAACACGCGGTCCCTGTCCATGCGGCCCAGCGGGTCCCCCGATGCGATCCGGGCGCCGATCCGGGAGGTCGGGTGCTCGTCCGCGATACGCTTCAGGAGGTCCCTGACCTCGGCCATCGCTTCGGCCTGATCGGCCTCGGGCAGCGCCAGCGCACGCGCGTAAAGCCGGTAGGCTTCGGCGAACAGCAGGTTCGCATCCCCGTCTCCGGCGGTGGCCTCGGGCGTTGCGACAGGCGCAGGCCGATCCTCTGCGGCCAGGGTGACATTCAGCGTGCGCAGCGTCATCACGGTGAAGGCGAGAACCGAGCCGCCGGGCTGAGCGATCTCGGCCACCATGGTGTCCGATGGAATGAGGACTTCGCCGCCCGACAATGGATCGTAGGCGATGATTTCCTGACCCGACGTCAGCCCGACCGCCAGCATGAAGTGGTTGGTTCCGAGCTGCCTGCTGAACCCCTGGAGTATCAGGGGGCGGCCTGCACGTATCTCGGACTGAACCGTGACGAGTTCCGGCGCAAGGTCCCGCTCGCCTTGCACGCCATGCTTGTCGAGGGCGCCGAGTGAATCGCTCCAGGTGCCGTCCTGCCCGATGCGATAGGCCAGGTTGCCCTGGGCGTGCTGGAGCATGGCATAGACCACCGCGAGGCACGTCACATCCTTGCGTGTCTTTCCATCGAGATCGGCGTTCGCCCATTCGCTGCTGATGTAGAGCGCCTCATTCGTCGCATCGGTCTGCCGGTAGATCGGAATGCTTTCCACGCCGGAAACCCATTCGCGGGGGCCCTGCGATTGGGCCTGTGCCGTGCCGACCGACAGCGCGAAGATGACAATCACCGTTCGAATGAATGCAAGCATCGCTCCACCGGCTCTGCGAAATCATTTGGGCATTCAGGGAACCCGGGGCGGGTCGCTTGTGTCAACGGGTTTGTGACCTGAAGACCGCCTGTCGGCAGGCCTGGGATCACCGGCATCCTGGCCGGGACGGTGCCGAGGCGGGCCGCGCCAGGGCGGGGCCGAACAAAGTCTTGATCTGCGGGAATGCGGGGACTTTACTTGCGTGCACCATGGTCTGATCCGGAGTTCCTTTCTCGGTATGAAGCTTTTTCGCAGCCTTGCCGTCATCATCGTCACGGTTTCCCTTCTGTCTCTCGGTGCAGCGGCACGGGCGCAGGATGCGGCGGACGGGATATTCCGGGGGGCGCAGGCGCTGTTCGCGGCCGCGCAGGCGAAACCCGAGGAGGAGCGCCTGGAGGATTATCGAGCGATAAGACGGCTGCTGGACCTGATCGTGGAGGATCATCCCGCGTCCGACCTTGCGGTCAGAATACTTCTGCAGGAGACCATCGAAGGCGTCGACATCGCGACGATCGACGACGCGCTGGCCGCCGCCACGACAAACGGCACCGCAGAGCAGGGCGGCACGCGGGAACCGGCCCTGTCCGCAGGCCCTGCTTCGACTTCGGAACCGTCGGCGACCCTTCCGAACTTTTTCGGAACCGCGGCCCCGCCGGCGATGACGCCCGATGCCGGGCAGGCAGCGCCAGGTGCGGCGGAAGAACGGCTTTCGGCCTTGCCCCACGCCGCACCGACACTCACCGAGCCGCAACTGCCGATCGAGCCCGCGACCGAAGACGCCGAGAAGCAGCTGCAACTTGGCCGTCAGGACATTCGCGACATCCAGGCCCGATTGAGCGTGCTGGGCTTCGACCCCAACGGTATCGACGGGCTTGCGGGGCGCGGAACGCGCGAGGCAATCAGGTCCTGGCAGTTGTCCGCAGGGCTGGCGCAGACCGGTTTCATGAGTGGACGGCAGCTCGACTTGCTGAGAAACACCTCCGAGCAGGCCCTTCAGGTCTGGTTGCGCGATCCGGGCAACGCGGCGCTCTATGATCCTCCGGTCATTGCGCTCGGTCCGGGCAACATGTCCGGAACCTGGAGGTATACGACGAATTGCGGCGCGAACAGCCGGGTCGGCCGCCAGAGGATCACGGGTGTCATGTCGATCCGCCATGCTGGCGGCGGTCAATACACCGGCACGCTCACGAACTCCCAGGGGTTCAGGGGCCGGGTTGCCGCGCGTCTCGAGGGCCGCTCGGTGACCGCCACCACGAACTTTGGCCTGTTGATCGGACGGGTCAGTCTCAATGCCCGCGTGGATGACGACCAGCTTGTCATACGCGGCCGGGATTCCAACCGGTGTTCGTTCTTCGCGTCCAAGTCCTGACACGGGATCGCGAAGCAGCCCGGGACATGGGCACGGTGCCGGACGCCGGGCCGCCCGGCGGGCGCGGATGGTGGCCGGAGCCGGATTGCCAAGGGAATGACGCCCGATCCGGCGGACCGGGCGTCGGCATGTGCGCCCCGGGCGCAGATGGCCCGGGGCTTCGCCGTCAGGTTGCCTGCGGCCCCGGGAACGGGAATTCCAGCGTGCGCGCGTTCAGGAACGCCTGCTCGTTGAAGCGCAGGAAGCGCATCGTGTCGGCACGGCTGGCCAGGTAGCTGTCCCAGATGCGGCGGGTCAGGTCGTCGCCCGCGTCATAACTTTCCTGGATCACCTCGCCCGCGGCCTTGCCCAGAGCCTGCAGGATCTCGCGGTCGAGGCGGCGGAATTCCACGCCATGCTCGACGCGCAGGGTCTCCATCGCGCGGCCCGACAGCAGGTCGTATTCGACCTTCATGTCCTCGTGGCCCGCGTGGCTGGCGGCGCGGATGATCTCCTGGAGGTCGGTCGGCAGTTCGAGGAACTTCGACTTGTTGACCATCAGCTGCACGCAGCCGCCGGGCTCCTGCACGCCGGGGCCATACGAGAACTTGGCCACCTGGTGGAAGCCCATCGGCAGGTCGTTCACGGGGCCGATGAACTCGGCCGCGTCGACCGCGCCCGACTGGAGCGCCGCGAAGATCTCGCCGCCCGGCAGCAGGACCGCCGTCGCGCCCAGCTTCTTGACCATCTCTCCGCCAAGGCCGGGCATCCGGATCTTGAGGCCCTTGAACTGGTCGACCGTGTCGATCGGGTTGCGGAACCAGCCGAAGGACTGGTTCGCGGTCTGGCCGGCCGGGAAGGACAGGATCCCGAAGGGCTCGTTGATCTCGTCCCAGAGCGCCTGGCCGCCCGCATGCAGGAGCCACGCCATCTGTTCGTCCGCGGTCATCCCGAAGGGCACCGCGAAGAAGGCCGCCAGCATCGGGTTCTTGCCCACGTGGTAGAACGAGGCGTCATGCCCCATCTCGGCCGTGCCGTCCATCACGGCATCCATGCAGCCCAGAGCGGGCACGAGTTCGCCCGCGGCGAAGACGTTGATCTTCAGTCGGCCGCCCGACATCGCCTCGATCCGCTGGGCCAGCCGGTCGGCGCCCACGCCCACGCCGGGCAGGCCCTTGGGCCAGGAATGCACCATCCGCCATTCGATCACGCCCGATGCGATCGCGGGCGCGGCCAGGGTCGCCGCTGCGGTCGCGGTGCCGGCAAACACAGATTTCGTCAAGAAGTCGCGTCTTTTCATTCTTTACCTCCCTGAGGATGAACCCACTCCGCCCGTTCCACGCTCCCCGCGGCCGACGGAACATCTGCGGAAATGGGTTCGGATCGCGAAGGTGCAAACCGGAGACGCCCAGGGAGTGGCTGTTTAAAAAATTTCTATTAAGAAAAATCAAAAAATTTAGAACGTTTAAAAAAATTCTGACCGCCTATTGAAACAATCGGGATCGGCTCAATCTAGGCGGGCATGGCGGCCGGTCGCCAGCCGGGTCTTGCCGCGGTCACGGGAACACGTGCCCGCGGTGCGGCGCAGCACTCCGGAGCAAGAAATTCAGAACAACGCAGGGGCTCGCCACCAGGGGATGAGCGCCGCCACAGGGGGATGACGGATGATGGAAGGGCAAGGCCTGCCCGGGCCCGGATGGGCGCGCGCGGCGGCGACGGCGGTGGGGGCGATCGACGCGATCTGCCGGTGGACCGGCTATGTCGTGGCATGGATGACGCTGGGCACTGTCGTGTTGTGTTTCGCCACGGTCTACCTGCGTTACGCGCAGGGCGTCGGGCTGATCTGGCTGCAGGAATCCTACATCTGGACCCATGTGGCGGTCATCGTGCTGGGCGCGGGATACACGATGATGGCGGGCGGCTTCGTTCGGGTCGACGTGTTCTATTCGCGCTGGAGCGACCGGCGGCGGGCCTTCTCGGACATGGTCATGACGATCCTCGTGCTGGTGCCCTTCCTGTGGGTGTTCGGTGCCGGTGTCTGGCAGTTCTGGACCACGTCCTGGGCCTCGGACGAAGGCTCGCTGAACCCGGGCGGCATGGGCAATTACTGGATCCTGAAGGCCGCGCTCCTGGGCTTCGTGGCCCTGGTCGCGCTGCAGGGCGCGGCCTTCGTGCTGCGGGGGCTTCTGGTGCTGGGGGGGCATGAACGCTTCGTGCTCCGGCATGTCGGCCACGGCGCCGACCAGGCGCTCTGAGAGGGAGGCTCACGCGATGGATGCGGCAACTCTCGGACAGATGATGGCGATGGGGCTGTTCCTGCTCATCATGCTGTTTCTGATGTCGGGCTACCTGGTGGCCTTCACGCTGGGCGGACTGGCCATCCTGGTCGGCTTCGCCGGGATCTGGGTCGGGGCCTTCGATCCGGCGCTCTTCGCGGCGCTGCCCAACCGGTTCTGGGGGGTTCTGACCAACCCGGTTCTGGTGGCGGTGCCCCTGTTCGTCTTCATGGGCGTGGTGCTCGAGCGATCCGGCATCGCCGAACAGCTGCTGACCACGATGGGACAGGTCTTCGGGCGGTTGCGCGGCGGGCTGGCGCTGTCGGTGGTGCTGGTGGGGGCGCTGCTGGCGGCGGCCACGGGGGTCGTGGGCGCCACGGTGGTGACCATGGGCCTTCTCAGCCTGCCCGCGATGATGCGCGCCGGATATGACCCCAAGCTCGCCTGCGGGACGATCTGCGCCGCCGGAACGCTGGGCCAGATCCTGCCACCCTCGACCGTGCTGATCTTCATGGCCGACATCCTGCAGGGCGCCAATTCGGCGGCCCAGCTGGAACTGGGCAACTTCGCGCCCGACACGGTGTCGGTGGGCGATCTGTTCGCGGGCGCGATGATCCCCAGCCTTATCCTGGCCGGGCTCTATGCGCTCTACGTCATCTGGCGCGCCATCGTCGCGCCCGAGACCTGCCCGCCCGTCGCCATGACGGCGGCCGAGCGGGCGGGCCTGGGCACCCGCATCGTCAGCGCCCTGATCCCGCCCATCACGCTGATCGTGGCGGTTCTGGGTTCGATCATCTCGGGCGTGGCGACGCCCACCGAAAGCGCCAGCGTGGGCGCGATGGGCGCGCTGTTCCTGGCGGCGGTCAAGCTGTTCGCCGATGCCTATATGGGCGCCGAGGACGACCCCCGCCGCGACCGCCGCCTCGCGCTGTTCTGGATCGGGTTCCTGATCGTCGCGGGCCTTGTCGCGTGGTTCTCGGGCGGGGCGGGACTGCTAAACTTCATGCTGGTGGCGCTGGGGCTTGCGCTGCTGTCGATGGTCGCCTCGCTGCGGCTGGGGCGCGCCTATGTCGAGACGGTGTTCCGCTCGTCGCTGACCACGATGTCGATCACCTCGATGGTGTTCATCATCCTGCTGGGCGCCACCGCCTTCGCGCTGGTCTTCACGCAGATGGGCGGCGCCAGCCTCGTGCGGTCGTTCCTCGAAGGGATGCCCGGCGGCGAGACCGGGGCGCTGATCACGGTCTTCGTGATCATCTTCTTCCTGGGCTTCTTCCTCGACACATTCGAGATCCTGTTCATCGTGGTGCCGATCACGGCTCCGGTTCTGCTGGTGATGGGGATCGATCCGATCTGGCTGGGCGTGATGATGGGTGTGCTGCTGCAGACCTCGTTCCTGACGCCGCCCTTCGGCTTCTCGCTGTTCTACCTGCGCGGGGTGGCGCCGGCGTCGATCACGACACCGCAGATCTATCGCGGGGCGGTGCCGTTCATCCTGCTGCAGATCGTGGCGCTGGTCATCCTGTGGATGCTGCCCGAAACGATCACCTGGCTGCCGAACGAGTTGTTCCGGTCGGACGCGCCCGGGGTCGACGGCAGCGCGCCGCCGCCCGCCTTCGACGAAGGCGGCGGGGGCGAGGACGACTTCCTCTGAGCCGGGGCCTGCCATATGCGTGACCTGCCCAGTCTGAAGCAGATGCACTACTTCGTCGCGCTGGCCGAGACGGGCAGTTTCCGGGCGGCGGCGGAGAAATGCGACATCTCGCAGCCCTCGCTGTCGATCCAGCTGGCCAGCCTGGAAAAGCGGTTCGGGCACAAGCTGGTCGAGCGCGCGCGGCCCGGCGTCATCCTGACCCCGGCCGGGCGCGAACTCCAGGCCCGCGCGCGCGCCATTCTCGAGGCGACGCAGGATCTCGTGAACCATTTCGAGGCACCGCGCTCGGGCCTGACCGGCACCATCCGCTTCGGGACATCGGCGACGCTGGGCCCCTATCTTCTGCCGCACGTGATCGCCCGGTTGCACGCGCTTCATCCCGATCTCAGCCTCTATATCCGCGAGGCACCGCCCGATACGCTGGTCCGCGCGCTGGGGCAGGGCGATTTCGACATGATCCTCGTGCAGCTGCCGGCCCGGGGCGATGTGGACACGATCCGCCTGTTCCGCGAACCGCTGGATCTTGTCGTGGCGCGGGACCATCCCTTCGCCACCAAGGGCCGCCTGCCGCGGGCGGCGCTGGCCGGGGCGACCGTGCTGACGCTGGGGCCGTCCTATGCGCTGCGCCAGCAGGTGGCCGAGCTCTGCGAGGTCATGGGCGCGCGGCTGCGCTCGGATTACGAGGGCACCAGCCTCGACGCGCTGCGGCTGATGACGGGGATGGGCATGGGGGTTGCCTTCCTGCCCGCGCTCTATGTCCGGTCGGA
>SBFT01000326.1 GCA_006227805.1 Paracoccaceae bacterium | reverse complement strand
TCTCCGGCGACCAGGCCCCCATCAGCCGGTGCGCCAGATCGGCTTCGTCCCGGCCCGTGGCGCGGGCCAGGGCGCGGGTCATCAGCTTCTGGCTGACGCCGATGCGGAAGCCGCCCGTGATCAGCTTGTTGAAGAGGAAGCGAGACGTGGTGTCGAGTTCGTCCCAGGCCGCCAGGACGGCGGCCTTGCGGCTTGCTTCATCCACATCAGAGATGTCCCGCAAGACATTGATCCAATGAGTCAAACCCTTGTCGCTGTCGGCGCGGCCCGGAGGCAGGAACAGCGCGATCGTCTCGGCCAGGTCTCCCACCACGGGATAAGCCTCTTCGAACAGCCACAGCGGATATCCCGCCGCCTCCGCCGCCCATTCCCGCAGGCGCGTCGTGGTCACCGCGCGCCTCGGCCGTCGGCCCGAGAACAGCGCGATGGTCCAGATCCTGTCCTGATCGGGGGCCGAGGCAAGGTATTCGGCCAGAGCTGCGACCTTTGCACTGGTCCGCGTGCTCTGATCGATGCGGGTGAAGAGGCGGGCGAAGTCCTTCATGCCGCCGTCTCGTCCAGCGTCTCGCCCGAGAATTCGGTCGGCACCACCCGCGCGTCGAGGCCCTGCGTCCGCAGCCATTGCGCGAAGATTTCCGTATAACCATGCGTCACGAATACCTTTTCCGCGCCGGTTTCCCGGATCGCCAGGTTCAGCCCGTCCCAATCGGCATGATCCGAGATGACAAAGCCCCGGTCCGCAGCACGCCGCCGCCGCACGCCGCGCAACTGCATCCAGCCGCTGGCGAAGCCGGTCGAGACGGGGCCGAACCGCCGCGCCCAGGGCGTGCCGAAGGCCGATGGCGTGGCAAGGACCAGGGCGCCGGGGTGATCGGCCGCCCGGGTGTCCGGCGTGACCTGCACCGTGTCGGGCAAGGCCAGGCCCTGGCCTCGCAGCACCCGCGTCGTCGCCTCGATCGCGCCATGGGTCAGGATCGGCCCGATCGCCGGGTCCAGCAGCGACAGAAGCCTCTGCGCCTTGCCCAGTGCGTAGGCGCCCAGAAGCGGCGTGCGCCCCTCTGCCAGGCAGTCGCGCCACCAGGTGTTGATCTGCTCCGCCACCTGGGCCTGGGGTGCCCAGCGAAAGACCGGCAGGCCGAAGGTGCTTTCCGTGATGAAGGCATGGGCGCGCAGGGGCTCGAAGGGCGTCGACAGCCCGTCATCCGCAAGCTTGTAGTCGCCCGAGACGACCCAGACCTCCCCGCCCACGGCGACGCGGATCTGCGCCGATCCGGGCACGTGGCCTGCGGGGTGGAACGAGACCTCGGCCCCGCCGATTCGGCGCACCTCGCCATAGCGCACCGTCTCCAGCGCGATCTCGCCCAGCCTGTGGCGCAGCACGGGCGCGGCGAGGTCCGTCGCGAGGTAGGCGGCGTGGCCGGCGCGCGCGTGATCGGAATGGCCATGCGTGATCAGCGCGCGCGGCACCGGGCGCCAGGGGTCGATGTGGAAGTCGCCCGCAGGGCAGTAAATGCCCCTGTCGGTGAAGGTCAGGACGGGATCGCGCGCCATGGCGTCAAGGATAGCGGGCCGCGCCCGGCTGGCCAGTGGCGGATCACCCCGCTGCCGCCTCGGCCCGCGAAAACAGGTCGGCCATCTCGCCCGCGATGCGGTGGCGGACCCCGGGGCTTTCCAGCAGGACCTCGTGCAGGGCGCCTGGGATCTCGCGGTAATCGCCGTCCGGCCAGCGCGCCATGCGTTCGCGCATCGCAGGCAGGTCGACGATCGCCTCGCGCGCACCGGCGAAACACAGGGCGGGCAGCGGCGGGGCGGGCTGGCGCATCAGCCAGTCGCATTCGCGCATCGCCTCGCCCACCCAGCGCAGGGTCGGCCCGCCCAGGCCCAGTTCCGGATGGGCGGCCAGCTGGCGCTGCATCATCTGCCACATAGGCAGGTCGGTGGTCAGCAGGTTGTCCTCGAAACGGGTGGTCGCGACGTAGGATTCGATGCTGCGCGAGGGGGCAAGGCGCAGGTCCTGCCCGGTCCACCGGCCGAGCGCGGTCAGCGCCCGTGCGGCGAGGCGCATCGCGGGTGCCATCCGGATCCCCCACATCGGCCCCGAGAAGGTCGCGCTGATCACCGGCAGGCCCTCGATCGCGGCGCGCAGCGCGATGGCGCCGCCCAGCGAATGGCCCAGAAGGTGGAAGGGTTCCGGCAGGCCCAGGGCGCGCGCCACCCGCATCGCGGCGGCCACGTCGCGCTGGTAGTCGGGGAAACGGTCCACATGGCCCAGCCGCGCATCGGGCAGAAGCCGGTCCGCAAGGCCCTGTCCCCGCCAGTCGATGGCGAGGCCGGCATAGCCGCGCGCGGCCCAGTCGGCGGCTTCCAGGGCGTATTTCTCGATGTATTCCGTCCGGCCCGGAAACATCAGAAGCGTGCCGCGCGCAGCCCTGGCGGGGAAGACCCCGACGCGGATGCGCAGCCCGTCGTCGGTCCGCGCCCAGTAGGCGGCGGCCCCCTCCGGCCCGTCGGTGATGTCCGACAGATAGGGGGCCGCGGCCAGCTCCATCAGGCCAGGACCGAGGCCAGCTTCATCGCCACGCCCATGTCGCCATCGACCGACAGCTTGCCCGTCATGAAGGCCGAGGTCGGGTTCAGATCGCCCGACAGGATCGCCTCGAACGTGTCGGCATCGGCCGACAGCGTCACGTCGGCGGCCTCGTCCGAGACGCGCGCGCCGTCCTGGTCGAGAATGATCGCACCCTCTCCGGTGATCTCGAACTTGGCCGAGGCGTCAAAGTCCGCGGCGTTCAGCTTTTCGTTCAGGACGGTGACGGCCTGGGTCAGGATATCGCTCATGTCGGTCTCTCTCGTTCGTGACGCGCGGGCTCTGGATTTCGGCGCGCGCCGGGTTACACTCACAGGCGTTATGCTTGTATCGCACCCCCATCTCAAATGTATCGTGGCGGCAGCTTTGCTGTCAGTCGCGATTTCGTTACCCCTGCCGGGGTTCGCGCAGGGCGCAGATGGGGCCGCGGAAGGGCCGGAGGAACCCGCGGCGGACCTGACGGACGAATCGGCCCTGCTGGCGCAGCTGGCCGTCGCCGATGCGGACGAGGCGCGGCGTCTCGACCGGCAGTTGCAGGCGCTCTGGGCCAGGTCCGGCTCGGCCGCGATGGATCTGCTGCTGGAACGCGCGCGCGACGCGATCGAGGCGGGCGATACCGCCACCGCGATCGAGCATCTGACCGCGCTGACCGATCACGCCCCCGATTTCGCCGAAGGCTGGCATGCACGGGCCTCGGCCTATTTCCAGGCCGATCTCTATGGCCCGGCGGTGGCGGACCTCGAGCGCGCACTGGCGCTGAACCCCAGGAACTACAACGCCATCTTCGGACTCGGCGCGATACTCGAGACATTCGGCGACACCAGGCGCGCCTACGAGGCCTATCAGCGCGTCAGGGCTTTGCATCCGCATCACGAGGCGGTAGGCGAGGCGCTGGAGCGGCTGAAACCCCGGATCGAGGGCCAGTCTCTCTGAAACGCGACCCGGCGCAGGGAGACAGGCGTGACCAGCCCATCCCGTGTGGTGGCCGTTCTCGGCCCCACGAACACAGGCAAGACGCATTACGCGATCGAGCGGATGCTGGGGCACCGCACCGGGGTCATCGGCCTGCCGCTGCGCCTTCTGGCGCGTGAGGTCTATGACAAGATCGTGCGTGTGCGCGGACCGTCGGTCGTGGCGCTGGTCACCGGCGAGGAACGCATCGTGCCGCCGCGCACCCAGTATTGGGTCTGCACGGTCGAGGCGATGCCCGACGGCATGGCCGCCGATTTCCTGGCGGTGGACGAGATCCAGCTCTGCGCCGATCCCGAACGGGGCCATGTCTTCACCGACCGCCTGCTGCGGGCGCGCGGTCTGCACGAGACGCTGTTTCTGGGGTCCGACACGATGCGCGGGCCGATCGCCGCGCTGGTGCCGCAGGCGCAGTTCATGCGCCGTGAAAGGCTCAGCCAGTTGGTCTATACCGGCGCGAAAAAGGTCAGCCGGATGCCGCCGCGCAGCGCCATCGTGGGCTTTTCCGTCGACAGCGTCTATGCGATCGCGGAACTGATCCGCCGCCAGAAGGGCGGCGCGGCGGTGGTCATGGGGGCCCTCTCGCCCCGCACGCGCAACGCGCAGGTCGCCCTCTACCAGAATGGCGAGGTCGATTACCTGGTCGCCACCGACGCCATCGGCATGGGGCTGAACCTCGATGTGAACCACGTTGCCTTCTCGGCGCTCAGCAAGTTCGACGGGCGGCGGATGCGCCCGCTCCAACCGAACGAACTGGCCCAGATCGCGGGGCGGGCCGGGCGCGGCATGTCGGACGGCACCTTCGGCGTGACGGGCGAGGCGCACCCCCTGGACGAAGGCGTGGCGCAGGCCATCATGGATCACCGCTTCGCGCCGCTGAGGAAACTCAACTGGCGCAATGCGGACCTGTCCTTCGGGTCGATCGACGCGCTGATCGACACGCTGGAACGCGCCCCCGAACACGAGGACCTGGTCCGCGCGCGCGAGGCCGATGACCTGATGGCGCTGAAGACGCTGGCCAATGTGGCCGAGGTGCGCGCCCGCGCCAGCGACGGCCCGTCCGTGCGGCTGTTGTGGGATGTCTGCCGGATCCCCGATTTCCGGGGCATCAGCCACGCCGAACATGCCGATCTGCTGGGGGTCATCTTCAACCACCTGCACGAACGCGGTGCCGTGCCCTCGGACTGGTTCGCGCGCCAGATCCGGCGCATCGACCGCACCGACGGCGACATCGACGCGCTGTCGAAACGGCTGGCATATATCCGCACATGGACGTATGTCGCCCAGCGGAGCGGATGGGTCGCGGATGAAAGCCATTGGCGCGAGGAGACCCGCGCGGTAGAAGACAGGGTGTCGGACGCGTTGCACGAGCGTCTGACGCAGAGATTTGTTGACCGGCGCACCAGCGTGCTTCTGCGCCGGCTCAAGCAGAAGGAGGCCCTCTTGGCCGAAGTGAACGACAAGGGCGATGTCACGGTCGAAGGCGAATATGTCGGTCGGCTGGAAGGCTTCCGTTTCATCCAGGACAAGGCGGCGGCCGGGGCCGATGCCAAGGCGCTGAAGTCCGCGTCGCTTCAGGCTCTGGCCCCGCAGTTCCACCTGCGCGCCGACCGCTTCTACAACGCGCCCGACACCGAGATCGACTTCACCGAACAGGGTGGCCTGATGTGGGGCAACTCGGCCGTGGGCAAGCTGGTCGCGGGACCCGAGGCGCTGAAGCCGCAGGTCGCGGTCTTCGTCGACGAGGCCGCAGGCCCCGAGGTGGAGCAGAAGGTCCAGCGCCGCCTGCAGCACTTCATCGACCGCAAGCTGGCGGCGCTGTTCGAGCCCCTGATCGCCCTGTCCCGGGACGAGGCGCTGACCGGTCTGGCGCGCGGCTTCGCGTTCCGGCTGGTCGAGAACTTCGGGATCATTCCGCGCCAGGACGTGGCGGCCGAGGTCAAGGACCTGGATCAGGAGGCGCGCGGTGCGCTGCGCAAGCACGGCGTGCGCTTCGGCCAGTTCACCATCTTCCTGCCGCCGATCCTGAAGCCCGCGCCGACGCGGCTCCGCCTGGTTCTGTGGTCGCTGGCGCGGGGACTGGACGAATTCCCCGAGGCCCCGCCGCCCGGTCTGGTCACGGTGCCCGATACCGGCACCCAGCCCGAGGGCTATTTCACCATGGCGGGCTATCGCGCGGCGGGCGAGCGGGCGATCCGCATCGACATGCTCGAGCGCCTGGCCGACATGCTGCGCGCCGAGAACAGCCGCGCGGGTTTCGAAGCCAAGGCGGACATGCTGTCGATCACCGGCATGACGCTGGACCAGTTCGCCCTGCTGATGCAGGGCCTCGGCTATCGCGCCGAGAAGGGTGAGCGCCCCAAGGTCAGGGCAGCGGCCGCCGCCGCCGAAGCGGTCGCCGAAGCTGCCCCGGAAGCCGCGCCCGAAGTTGCACCCGAGGCGGATACCGGGCCGGTTGCAGAGAGCGAAGCCGCGCCAGAGGCCGCGCCAGAGGCCGCATCCGACGCGTCCATCGAAGCCGCTGCACCCGAAGCTGAGGCTGCGGCTGAGGCTGGGGCCGCCGAAGCCGAAACGGAAGTCTTCTACACCTTCACCTGGGGCGGCAATCGCCGCGAGGCCCGCCCGAAAGGCCAGCCGCGCGGCGACCGGACCGGCGGTCACCGCTTGGGTGGCGAGCGCTCGGGCGGCGAGCGGGCCGCAGGCGAAAGGACGGGCGAGAGGTCCGGAGACCGCGGCAAGCCCCGCGACAAGGTCAGGGGCGGCGGCAAGGGCGGCCCGAAAGGCGGCCGCGACAGGGGCCAGGGCAAGCCCCAGGGCGCCAAGACCTACGAGGCCCGCCCGCCCAGACCGGAAAAGAAGATCGACCCGGACAACCCCTTCGCCGCGGCGCTGATGGGATTGCGGGACAAGTCCTGAGGTGACCGACGCGCAGCCCCGGCAAAGGCTGGACAAGTGGCTGTGGCAGGCGCGATTCTGCAAGACGCGGGCGCTGGCCGCGCGCCTGATCGGCGACGGTCATGTCCGGGTGAACGGGTTGCGCACCGACAAGCCCGCCCGCGCGGTGGGCGAGGGCGACGTCCTGACCTTTCCGCAAGGCCACGTGATCCGGGTCGTGCGCATCCTGGCGCTGGCGACAAGGCGCGGCCCCGCACCCGAGGCGCAGACGCTCTACCAGGACATGACGCCCGAGGGGGAGGATGTTCCCGAAACCCCGGGCCATGACGGGACGGGACGCCCGACCAAACGCGACCGGCGGACACTCGATCTTTCTCGGCGTCAGATGCTTGAATGAGGCGGCGCGCTCCTTTAGCTAGGTGCGCGTAACCCGTGATGGACAAAGCCTCATGACCTACATCGTCACCGACAATTGCATCGCCTGCAAATACACCGACTGCGTCGAGGTGTGCCCGGTCGACTGCTTCTACGAGGGCGAGAACATGCTGGTGATCCATCCCGACGAATGCATCGATTGCGGTGTGTGCGAGCCCGAATGCCCCGCCGACGCGATCCGCCCCGACACCGAGCCCGACATGGACAAATGGGTCGAGTTCAACCGCAAGTATTCCGAGTTGTGGCCGGTCATCATCACCAAGAAGGACCCGCTGCCCGAGGCCGAGGAACGCGACGGCGAAACCGGCAAGCTCGAGAAGTATTTCTCGGAAGCGCCGGGCGAGGGCGGCTGAGCGATCCGGGCCGCCGCCCTGCGCCGCGCCCGATCATGACGATCCCGGGGCGTCGGACGGCACCGGGACGACCGCTGCGCGGCCTTGCGTAGCCCTCTCTTCCTTGTGCGCTGATTCTGTGCTATATAAATGTCATAAATGATGTCAACGACAGGACCTGTCCCCGAAAGCCGTGGCTGAGGGCAGCAAACCCAGTGACCAGATATGCAATCCGACGGGTCATGCTTCTTGGCCTGCCGGATTTCTTGTCGCCCGGTCAGGTCCGAACCCGAGGAAGACGCGAATGACGAAAGCGAAGAAACTCGAATTCCGCCCGAACGAGTATGTCGTGTATCCGGCGCATGGCGTCGGACGCATCATCTCGATCGAGGAGCAGGAGGTCGCGGGCCTCAAGCTCGAGCTGTTCGTGATTTCCTTCGAGAAGGACAAGATGACCCTGCGCGTGCCGACGCACAAGGCGACCGAGGTGGGAATGCGCTCGCTGTCGTCGCCGGACGTCATCACCAAGGCCATGTCGACCCTGAAGGGCAAGGCCAAGGTGAAGCGCGCCATGTGGTCGCGCCGGGCGCAGGAATACGAACAGAAGATCAACTCGGGCGATCTCATCTCGATCGCGGAAGTGGTGCGCGACCTGCACCGCACCGATGACCAGCGCGAGCAGAGCTATTCCGAGCGTCAGCTCTATGAAGCGGCCCTCGAGCGTCTGACCCGTGAAGTCGCGGCGGCCCGTGGCGGCGACGAGATCGCCGCGGCCAAGCAGGTCGACGACGTCCTGACGTCACGCGCTGCCTAAGGGAACCGGCACCCTCGTGAAGGGGCCGTCCGGGTGACCGGGCGGCCCTTTTTTCGTCTGCCGATGGGGCGGTCAGATCAGGGCCGCCAGCACCAGCAGGCCAGCGATCTCACTGATCTGCTGGGTCGCGCCAAGGACGTCGCCCGTCTGTCCGCCGATCCGCGCCCGCGCCAGCGCGGCGATCCCGAAGGCCGCCAGCGCCATCGCCGGGAAAAGCGCCCAGGTGGCCGCGCCGCAGGTCACGCCCGCAAGCCCGAGACCCACGAGGATCGCCAGACCCGCCGTCAGGGCCGGAGGCCTGCCGACGCCCGCCGACAACCCGCCCGGACGGGCATGGGGCAGGGCGGTCATGACCGATGGCAGGCCCGCGCGCGACAGCGCCGCCAGCCCGATCAGCACCAGGGGCCCCAGAACCGGCAGCACCGCCGCCAGCGCGACCCAGCGCAGCCCGACCGAGAAGACCAGCGCCAGCACGCCATAGGTGCCGATCCGGCTGTCGGCCATGATCTCGAGCCTGCGCTGCGGCGACCGCCCGCCCCAGAACCCGTCCGCCATGTCGGCCAGCCCGTCCTCGTGCATCGCGCCGGTCAGCAGGGCCTGCGTGCCCAGCGCCAGCC
>SBFT01000047.1 GCA_006227805.1 Paracoccaceae bacterium | reverse complement strand
CTGCAGGCCTGGCTGATCCCGATGCTGCAACGCCAGATCAACCAGCTGAACAAGACCCGCGTGATCGAGACGCGCGCGCTGGCGGGCGAGATCGGCGAAAGCGCGCAAGGGGCCTCGACGCTGCGGGCCAATGCGGGCTGGCGGCTGCGCCAGGCGATGATCACAGACCGGCTGGGCCGCCTGTTCCAGATCCGCTTCCAGATCTACCAGAAGAAGTTCTTCATGAAGTTCCTCAACAACTTCATAAACCAGTTGACGCCCTTCTTCTTCTATTCGGTCGGCGGCTATCTGGCGATCCAGGGCGAGATCACGGTGGGCGCGCTGGTCGCGGCGCTGGCCGCCTACAAGGACATCGCCAGCCCCTGGAAGGAGCTTCTGGATTATTACAACCAGATCCAGGACATGTCGCTGCGCTGGCAGATCGTCACCGAACGTTTCGCCCCTGCGGGAATGCTGGACGAGGCCCTGTTCGACGGCGCGCCGGACGACATGCCCGATCTCAAGGGCCCGGTCCGGCTGGACCATGTCACCGTCCGCGACGCCGACGGCAACGCGGTGCTCGAGGATCTGACCGCCACGCTGCCCGCGGGCCGCATGATCGCCATCACCGCGCCCTCCGAGGAGGACCGCCGCGCGCTTTCGGAACTCCTGGTGCGCGAAGTGGTGCCGACCCACGGATCGATCAGCATCGCGGGCCGGGCCCTGAACACCCTGCATCAGGGCGTCGTCGCGCGCCGCATCGGGCATGCCACCGCACGCCCTGTCCTGTTCCAGGGCAGCTTTCTCGACAACGTGCTGATGCCCCTGCGGTTCGAGCCGATCGGCACGCAGGGCAACGAGGCCGCCATCGCCGACGCCCTGCGATCGGGCAACAGCGCCGACCCGCTGAACTGCAACTGGCTGGATCCCGCGCGCGCGGGCTTCGCCGACGAGGCCGAGCTTCACGCCTGGCTCCTGCAGGTGCTCGACGCGATCGGCAGCGCCGAGCCGATGTTCCTGCGCGGGCTGGACCTGCGCACCGATGCCCGCACGCATCCGAAGCTGGCCGAGGCGATCGTCGCCGCGCGCCCCGCGATCGCGCAGGCCCTGTCCGAGGCGGGCCTGACCCGGCACCTCCATCCGCTCGACCCCGATCTCTACAACCCGGCGCTGCCCGTGGGCGACAACCTGCTCTTCGCCTCGCCCAGGCGCCCGATCACGCGCGCGGCCCTGTCCGGCCAGGCCGAGGCGCTGGCGCTCCTGCGCGAGATGGGGATCGAGAATGCCCTCGTGACCCTGTCGCGCGACGTGATCGACGTGCTGCGCCAGATCTTCGGCATGGACGGCACCGACCACCCCCTCTTCGCCACGCTGGGCCTCGACGTCGAGACCTTCGAAAGTGCCGCGCAACTGATCCGGTCGGACGCCTCCTCGCCCGAGGCGGCGCTGGGCGATGACGACCTGGCGCTTCTGATGATCATTCCCTTCAGCATCTCGGCTGACCAGATCGGCCCCGCCTTCACCGATGCCCTGAAGGAACGGATCCTGGAATTGCGCAAGGCCTATGGCGCGCAGATGCGCGACCATCTGAGCGACCTCTTCGCCCCCCTCTCGCCCGAGGCTTATGCGCCGGGCCTGTCGGTCCTGGAGAACACGCTCTACGGCAAGATCAGCGACGCCGCGGGCGCGCGCGCGGACGAGGTGCGCAGTCTGGTCGCGCGCTGCCTGACCCAGGCGGGACTGCGCGATCTGGTGGTGGCGCTGGTCTTCGACACGCCGGTGCCCCTGGGCGGGGCCAACATGCCCGCGGTGCTGACCGAGCCGATGGCGCTCTGCCGGGCCGTGGTGAAGAAACCCGATCTCCTCGTGCTGGAAAACGCCATGGCCTCGCTCGACCGTCCGGCGCGGCAGGCCGCCTGCGCGGCGCTGCACGAGCTTCTGCCGGGAACGACGGTGATCTGCCTGTCCGAAGCCTTCGCCCAGCCCGCCCATTTCGACATGCACCTCGAGGTCCAGAAGGGCCGGCTGGTCAGCGATGGCCAGGCCGAGACAGGCGAGCAGGACGGCGCGGCCAGCGCCGACCTCGCGCGCAAGCTGCGTGCCCTCGAACAGACCGAGCTGTTCTCGGGCCTCAATCGCCGCCAGCTTCGCCTCCTGGCCTTCGGCGCGCGCTGGTATCAGGCCCAGCCGGGGGAATACGTGTTCCACAAGGGCGACGCCCCGAAGGATGGCGCCTACATGGTGATCGAGGGGCAGGCTGGGCTTTACCTGCCGCAGAAGGAAGGGCCCGAAAAGCTGATCGTCACCGTGGGTCCGGGCCGCCTGGTGGGCGAACTCGGGCTGATCCGCAACGAACCGCGCGCGCTCGACATGAAGGCCGAGACGCCGCTCACCTGCCTGCGCATCGGGGCCGAGGAATTCCTGGCCGTGGTCGAGAACGACGCCGCCACCGCGTTCCGGCTGTTGCAGGTGGTGGCGGGCTATGTCCGCTGAGAGGGTGGTTGCCTGCACCGCCGCAGGGTCCTAGGGTCCGCACCACGCCGCCCCGAACCGGGCGGACCGGAAGGAAAGGACAGGATCCATGAAACTGATGCGCATCCGGATCGCGGGGGACACGCGGCTGGCCATGATCGACGAGGACGGCGGCTTGCGCGACGCGACCGCGGTCGCGGGCGACATCACCGCGGCCACGCTGGCCGCCGGCGCGCTCGACCGGCTGGCGCTGGCTGACCCCGCCGCGCTGCCCGTGATCGAGGCCGATCACACGATCCTTCCCTGCGTCGGCGGCGTCGGCAAGTTCATGTGCATCGGTCTCAACTATTCCGACCACGCTGCCGAGATGGGGATGGACCTGCCCAGCCATCCGACGCTGTTCCTCAAGGCGAATTCGGCCATCGCCGGGGCGCGCGACGACATCGTGATGCCGCGCGGCTCGACCCGGGTGGACTGGGAGGTCGAACTGGGCGTCGTCATCGGCAAGCCCGCGAAATACGTGGACGAGGCGCAGGCGATGGAGCATGTCGCGGGCTTCTGCGTGGTCAACGACCTGTCCGAGCGCGACTTCCAGATGAACCTGGGCGGCCAGTGGACCAAGGGCAAGTCGCCCGACGGCTTCGGCCCGATCGGGCCCTGGCTGGTGACCCGCGACGCGGTTCCCGATCCCCGCAACCTGGACCTGTCGGTCACCGTGAACGGCAGGTGCGTCCAGTCCGGCAATACCGGCACGATGATCTTCGGTGTCGCGCAGATCGTCTCGCACCTGTCGCAACTGATGACGCTGCACCCCGGCGACATCATCGCCACCGGCACGCCCCCCGGCGTCGGCGTGGGTCAGAACCCCCCCGTCTTCCTGAAACCCGGCGACATCGTCGAGACCGCGATCACCGGTCTCGGCGTGCAGCGGATGCGGGTGCGCCAGGACGCCTGACCGGCATCCTAACTGCAGAACATCCCGTGCAGGTAGCGGATCAGCCCCGCGGTCGCGGGATGGGCCAGGCGATAATAGATCACCTTGCCGTCGCGCCGCGTGGCGACATGGCCTTCCTCTCGCAGCCGCGCCAGCATCTGCGACACGGCGGCCTGGCGCAGGCCCAGCAGCGTCTCCAGTTCCCCGACCGACCGCTCTCCGGTCGCCAGGTGGCACAGGATCATCAGCCGTCCCTCATGGGCAAGCGTCTTCAGGTAGGCCGCGGCATCGCGGGCCCGTTCGGCCATGTCGGCCGGTGCCGCTTCGGGCAGTGTGTTGTCGAGTGTCACGCGTCTCTTACCGTTCTGTACCAGCTACCGTTGCGAAAAAACTGGGCGGAAATATGCATCGGCGCAATTCAAATGTCACGCCTCAGGGTCGGGCGCGGGCGCTCCGCCCTGAAACGCGTTGCCCTTTGCGTAATCGCAGGGCGCTTCCTGCATCTGAAGGTGCAGGCCGTCGCCCGTGAAGGGATGCGCGCGCGCCAGCGCCTCGTCCACCTCGATCCCAAGACCGGGCGCGCTGGGCGGAGTGATATGGCCGTCCTCGACGCGGATTGCACCTCTGATCAGGCGGTCGTGGAATTCGGTCTCGATCGTCTCGCACATCAGGATGTTGGGGATCGACGCCGCCAGGTGGATATTGGCCGCCCATTCCACCGGCCCCGCATAGAGATGTGGCGCCATCTGGGCATTGAAGGCCTCGGCCATCGCCGCGACCTTCTTCATCTCCCAGATGCCGCCGGCGCGGCCCAGCGCCGGTTGCAGGATTTCCGCCGCGCCCGCGCGCAGGACGGCCGCGAATTCGGACTTGGTCGTCATCCGCTCGCCGGTGGCCACCGGAATGCGCACGTTGCGCGCCACGCGGGCCATGTCCTCGATGTTGTCGGGGGGCGTCGGCTCCTCGTACCAGAGCGGCGAATAGGGCTCCAGCGCCTGGCCCAGCCGGATCGCGCCGCCGGTGTTGAACTGCCCATGCGTGCCGAAAAGCAGGTCCGCCCGGTCGCCCACCGCCTCGCGGATCGCGCGGCAGAACGCCACCGAGCGCGTGATGTCGCTCATCGCGGGCATGTGGCCGCCGCGGATCGTGTAGGGCCCCGCGGGGTCGAACTTGACCGCGGTATAGCCGCGCGCGACGCAATCGGCGGCGGCTTCCGCGTTCATCTCGGGGCTGATCCAGAACTCGGACATCCGGTGATGCGGCAACGGATAGAGATAGGTATAGGCGCGGATGCGGTCGTTCATCCGGCCCCCCAGAAGCGCGTGAACCGGCCGGTCGCGATCCTTTCCCAGGATGTCCCAGCACGCGATCTCGAGCCCCGAGAAGGCGCCCATCACCGTCAGGTCGGGCCGCTGGGTGAAGCCCGAGGAATAGGCGCGGCGGAACATCAGCTCGATGTTCTCGGGGTTCTCGCCCGCCATGTGCCGCCCGAAGACGTCGCGGATCACGTGGGTCATCGCCTCGGGCCCGACCGAGGAGGCATAGCACTCGCCCCAGCCGGTTATCCCGGTATCCGTCGTCACCTTGACCAGGATCCAGTAGCGCCCGCCCCAGCCCGGCGCGGGCGGTGCGGTCACGATGACGTCCAGGTCGCTCAGCTTCATGTCGGATCCTCTCCTGCCCGGGCCTTGCAAGGCCTGCGCAACTCCTAGCGCCATTCCGCGTTCCTGCCTAGCTCCCGCGATTGCCTCGCGGCCTGCCGGTCTGCTAGGCTCGCTCCACCCGGATTTCCAGAGGTTCCCCATGACACGGCTGCTCACCGCAAGCGACATCGCGACGCTGGTCGCCCGCCATCAGGACGGGCGCACGCTGGCGCAGGACTTCTACATGGCACCCCAGGTCTTCACCGCCGACCGAGAGCGCATCTTCTTCCGCGACTGGCATCTGGCGGGCCATGTCAGCGAAATCCCGGATACGGGCGATTACCTTCTGTTCGACATGCTGGGCGAAAGCGTCGTCGTGCTGCGCGACGACGCAGGCGCGGTGCGCGCCTTCGCCAATGTCTGCCGCCATCGCGGAGCGCGCCTGTGTTCGCAGCAGACAGGCCATGTCCGCCGCCTGACCTGCCCCTATCACGCCTGGTCCTATGGCCTCGACGGCGCGCTTGTCCATGCCCGCCAGCTCGACGCAGGCGAGGACCGGTCGGCTCTGGGTCTCAAGCCCGTCGCGGTCGAGGTCTTCGAGGGCCTGATCTATGTCTCCCTCTCGGACCGGCCCGCCGGCTTCGACGCGCTCCGCGCCGAACTCACGCCCCATGTCCGGCCCTTCGGCCTTGCGCGCACGAAGATCGCCGCCCGGCGCAGCTATCCGGTTCAGGCGAACTGGAAGCTCCTCGTCGAGAACTACAACGAATGCTACCACTGCACCGCCGCGCATCCCGAATTCGCCCGCTCGCACGCAACTCACATGACCGCCGACCGCGTCGCGCCGCTGAACGCGGCGCTGGCCGCGCGATCGGCGCAGGCCGGGCTCTCGACCGCCCATATCGACCGCATCGGCCTCGCGGCGCCCGCGGGCTCGCCCGATTACGCCTACAACCGCTACGCTCTCTTCGACGGCTACCAGACCGGCAGCGCGGACGGCGAACCGCTGGCGCCGCTTCTGGGCGACATCCAGGCCTATGACGGCGGGGCCTCCGACATCTACGTGGGCATGCTGAACCCGATGCTGGTCTATTGCGACCACGCGATCCTCTATCGCTTCATCCCCACGGGTCCCCTGACCTGCATCCAGGAAATCCTCTGGCTGGTGCACGAGGACGCGGTCGAAGGGCGCGACTACGACACCGACCGGCTGACCTGGCTGTGGCACGTCACGACCGAGGCCGACAAGCGCATCATCGAGGCCAACCAGCAGGGCGTCGCCTCGCGCTTCTACGAACCGGGCCCCCTGGTCGAGATGGAAAGCTACACAAGGCGCTTCCACGACGCCTATCTCGCCCGGATGCGCTGAGGGGCCATCCCTCAGAACAGGATGACGTTGCGCTTCGCATGTCCTGTCTTGGTATCGGCGATGGCCTCGTTGATCTCTTCCAGGCTCCAGGTCTTCGAGATCAGCTCGTCCAGCTTCAGACGCCCCTGGGCATGGAGATCCACCATCCACGGGATATCCCGCCGGATCACCACGTCGCCCATCTTGGACCCGATCATGCCCTGGCCGACGAAGGACAGGATCACGGGCTCGTATTGCGCCTTGGCACCGGAATGCGGCATCCCCACCATGATGACCTTGCCGCCCCGCGCCAGATAGAGCGGCGCCTGGTCATAGGCCGGGATCGCGCCCACAGTGACGACGACCAGGTCCGCGCCGCGCCCGATCGCGCGCTGCGCCGCCTTCCAGGGCGCCTTGTGGGTGGCCAGCACGCCATCCGTCGCGCCGAATTCGCGCGCGATGGCCAGTTTCTCCTCGGTCATGTCCACCGCCACGATCCGCCGCGCCCCCGCGATCCGCGCGCCCTGGATCGCGTTCAGCCCGACGCCGCCCGCGCCGATCACCACGACGTCCTGGCCCGCCCGCAGGGCGCCCGCGTTCACCACCGCGCCGATGCCGGTGATCACGCCGCAGGCGATCAGGCAGGCCACCTCCTTGCGCATGTCGCCCGGGATCGTCACGACCTGGGACTGATCCACCACCACCTTCTCGGCGAAGGCGCCGCAGGCCATCGCCTGGTGCAGGGTGCCGCCCTCCTTCGTCCGGATCGGCCCCTTGTCGCCGTCATGCGGCGTCTCGCAGATCGTCGGCCTGCCGCCCGCGCAGGACGGGCAGGTCCCGCAGGCCCGGATCAGCGTCACCACCACGCTGTCGCCCTCCGCAAGACCCCGGACCCCCGGGCCGACCGCGCTGATGCGCCCGGCCGCCTCGTGGCCGTAGACCGCCGGAAGCGTGCCGCCCCAGGCCCCTTCCGCATAGGAGATGTCCGAATGGCAGATCGCCACTGCGTTCAGCGTCACCTCGACCTCGCCCATGCCGGGGGGCGCGATCAGGATCTCCTCGATGACCAGCGGCGCTCCGAAGGCGTGGCAAACGGCGGCCCTGATGGTCTGCATGGCGGTCTTCCTTCCTGCTGTCACCCTGCCCGAGCCTGCGGCGGCACGGGCCCGACCGCAAGCGGGAAGGCGCGATTTCACCGCACCCGACGCAGGAAGACCACAAGCCCGAGACCCACCAGCCCCGCCGCCACCAGGAACGGCGCGCCCGGCAGGTAGACCGGCGCGCCCGGCCCGGTGAAGGCCGCGAAGGCCCCCGTCATCAGCAACGGCGCGAGGATCGTCGCCAGCGCGTTCACGCTGGTCAGGACGCCCTGCAATTCGCCCTGGGCGTCGTCGTCCACCGCCTGTGACATCAGCCCCTGCAGCGCGGGCGTGATCACCGCCCCCAGCGCGGCCAGCGGCGTGAGGATCAGCAGCAGCGTCCCGCTGCCGATGAAGGCGATCATCCCGAAGGCCAGGATGTCGAAGACATGGCCATAGACCACGGTCAGCCGCTCGCCCAGCCGCCGCAGGATCAGCCGGATCAGCCCGCCCTGCACGATCGCCAGCATGATCCCGAACAGGCCCAGCGACAGCCCGATCATCCGCGGGCTCCAGCCGAAGCGTTCGGCGGTGAAATAGGACCAGACCGCCGGATAGACGTAGAAGGCCAGCTGGTAGAGGAAGAACACCGCCAGCATGGGCGCGATCCCCGGCAGGCGCGCCAGGTGGCGGAACGCGCCGAAGGGATTGGCGCGCCGCCACTCGAACCGCCGCCGCGTGCGCTCGGTCACCGTCTCGCGCAGCACCAGCCAGCCGAAGACGCAGTTCAGCGCCGACAGCCCCGCCGCCGCCCAGAACGGCGCCCGCGTGCCGTATTCGCCCAGAAGGCCTCCGATCAGCGGACCGAGGACGAAGCCCATCCCGAAGGCCGCGCCGATCAGGCCGAAATTCGCGGCCTTCTTCCCGGGCTCCGAGATGTCGGCCATGTAGGCATTGGCGGTGGACCCCGTCGCCGCCGTGATTCCCCCCACGATCCGTCCCGCGAGCAGCAGCCAGATCGACCCCGCCACCGCCATGACCACGTAATCGAGCGCCATCACCGCCAGCGACACCAGCAGCACGGGCCGCCGCCCGAAGCGATCGGACAGGGCGCCGATCAGCGGGCCGAAGATGAACTGCATCACCGCGAACGAGGTCGACAGGATCCCGCCCCAGAGGGCCGCCTGCGCCAGCGT
>SBFT01000406.1 GCA_006227805.1 Paracoccaceae bacterium | reverse complement strand
CAGACGCGCGCGGCCGAGGATCTGAAGAAGCGCATGACCGATGGCCTGGTCGAGGCGGGCCTGACCTATGCCGGCGCCGCCGCCTTCGCGACACCGCGCCGTCTGGCGCTGACGGTCGAGGGGCTGCTGGCGCGCTCGCCCAACCTGCGCGAGGAACGCAAGGGCCCGCGCGCCGACGCGCCCGCGCAGGCGATCGAGGGGTTCCTGCGCGGCGCGGGCCTGACCCGCGACCAGCTGGAGGAGCGCGAGACGCCGAAAGGCGCGGTCCTTTTCGCCGTGATCGAGAAACCGGGCCGTCCGGCGGCCGAGATCGTGGCCGAGGTTCTGGAAGACACGATCCGCAACTTCCCCTGGCCCAAGTCGATGCGCTGGGGATCGGGCAGCTTGCGCTGGGTGCGGCCCTTGCAGCGCATCCTGTGCATCCTGACCGACGAGGCGGGAACCGAAATCGTGCCGCTGGACGTCGACGGCATCCGCGCGGGCAATGTCACCGAAGGCCACCGCTTCATGTCGCCGGGTGCGTTCCCCGTCACCGGGTTCGAGGATTACGCGGCGAAGCTGAAGCGGGCCCATGTGATCCTGGACGCGGGCCAGCGGCGCGACGCGATCTGGTCGGACGCGACGTCCCAGGCCTTCGCGCAAGGCATGGACGTGGTCGAGGATCCGGGCCTTCTGGCGGAAGTCGCGGGCCTGGTGGAATGGCCCGTCGTCCTGATGGGCGGGATCGGGAGCGAATTCCTCGACCTGCCGCCGGAAGTGCTGCAGACCTCGATGCGCGAACACCAGAAGTTCTTCTCGGTCCGGAACCTCAACACGGGCCGGATCGAGAAATTCGTCACCGTCGCCAACCGCGAGACCCGCGACCATGGCGCGACGATCCTGGCGGGCAACCGCAAGGTGCTGGCGGCGCGGCTGTCGGATGCCAAGTTCTTCTGGGAAAACGACCTGCGCGTGGCGAAGGCCGGGATGACCGAATGGCTGGCCGCACTCGACCACGTGACCTTCCACAACAAGCTGGGAAGCCAGGGCGCCCGCATCGCCCGCATCGCCGCCCTTGCGCGCGAGATCGCACCCATGGTGGGCGCCGACCCGGACCAGGCGGAGGCCGCGGCGCGGATCGCCAAGGCCGACCTGTCCTCCGAGATGGTTTACGAATTCCCCGAGCTTCAGGGCGTAATGGGCCGGTATTACGCGGAGAAAGCGGGTTATCCCCAGGACGTGGCGGACGTCGCGCGCGACCATTACGCGCCCTTGGGCCCGTCCGACGACGTGCCGACAGCCCCCCTGTCCGTGGCCGTCGCGCTGGCCGACAAGATCGACACGCTGACGGGCTTCTGGGCCATCGACGAGAAGCCCACGGGCAGCAAGGACCCGTTTGCCCTGCGCCGCGCGGCGCTGGGGGTGATCAGGGTGGTGCTGGAGAACGGGTTGCGGCTGTCGCTGGACCGCTTCGTCGACAGCCAGCTGCTGAAACACAAGATCCACCTGAACGGCGATGCCGACGCCGCCGAACTGGCCGCCCTGGACGACATGCTGGACGAAATCGCCGATCACGGGGTCTTCGGCGCGGCCTTCCGGGCCGTCATCGAGCGTTTGCAAGGCAAAACGGACGCACCCGATACCGGGGAGGGGTCGCTCCTGCGGGCGGTGGGCGATCTGGTGCCGGATCTGTCGACCGACCTCCTCGCGTTCCTGCACGACCGCCTCAAGGTCTTCCTGCGCGACCAGGGCATGCGTCACGACGTGATCGACGCCTGCCTCGCCATGGACGGCGCGGATGATCTGAGCCTTCTGGTCATGCGCGCCCGCGCCTTGTCGGACGTGCTGAAGACCGAAGACGGCGAAAACCTGATCCAGGGGTTCAAGCGCGCCAACAACATCCTGACCCAGGCGGAAGAGGCCGACGGCGTGGAATATTCCTTCGGGCCGGACGTGAAATTCGCCGAGACCGACAGCGAGCGCGCGCTGTTTGCCGCACTCGACACCGCCGAAGCGGCGATCGGTCCCGCGATGGAGACACAGGATTTCCCCGCCGCCATGGCCGCGATGGCGGCGCTCCGCGCGCCCATCGATGCCTTCTTCGAGGATGTGAAGGTCAATGCCGACAACCAGGCCGTCCGGCGCAACCGCCTGAACCTCCTGCACAGGATCCGCACGATCTGCCTGGGTGTGGCCGATCTGACCCGCATCGAAGGCTGATCCGCGGCATCGTCGCACGCGACCAGCGGGCATATTGCGCAGGGCGCATATCTGCCTATGCTGTCACGGAAATTTCAATGCCGCAGCGCAGAGAGAGCGCCCTGACTTGCACAGAAACCCTCATACCACGCTGATCACCGCGACCGCCCCGGTCTCGACCGGCACCCATGGCGGGCGCGCCAAGTGCCTGCAGCGCCTTGTCCGGCTGAACCTGCCTGTGCCGCCCACGGTCGCGTTGTCCTTCACGGCGGTGCACAACATCGCCAGCGGCGAATTGCCCGACATCGACGCCATCGTGAACTGCTTTCCGGGCGATGCCCTCCTCTGCGTGCGCCCGTCCTCCGAGGATCCCGACTGGGGCGGGCCGGGAGCGATCCTCAACATCGGCATGACCGACGCGTTGCACGCGAAGCTCGCCGAAAGCCACGGGGAAGCGGCGGCCAACGCGCTCTACCTCAGGTTCATCCAGGCCTACGCGATCCACGTCGCCCGGCTCGACCCGGACGAGTTCGAACCGGTCGAGGCGCCGACGTCGGAAGCGCTCCGCGCCGCGCTCGACACCTACGAGGCCGAGACCGACGAGCCCTTCCCGCAGAACGTGCGCATCCAGCTCGGCCAGGTGCTGCGCTCGATGGCGCGCGCCTGGGAGGGCACGTCCGCCCGGCTCCTGCGCGAGGCCAAGGGAGCGCCGGCGGACGCCGGACTCGGTCTCGTGGTGCAGAAGATGGCGCTGGGCGTCGGGCGCGACCTCTCCGGCTCGGGCGTGATCCAGTTCGTCAACGGCACCACCGGCCAGGCCGAGATCATCGGCCGCTACATGTGCCAGGCCCAGGGGCGCGACGCGCTCACCGGCGAGCCGGGGCAGGG
>SBFT01000036.1 GCA_006227805.1 Paracoccaceae bacterium | reverse complement strand
TAGCCGATGGACCGCGCCGACATGTTGATCGCCAGCCGCAGACCCGGGTCCTCGGCGAGCGAGATGAGCCCCATCTCGAGCGCGAGGCAATCGATGACGCGGCCGAGTTCCGTCGTCTCGATCGTTTCGATGAAGTTGCGGGCGGGAATGACGCGGCCGCGGTCATCGAGCACCCGCACCAGCCCTTCGTAGAAGGCTGCGGAGGTGGGGCGGCTGGCCTGCACGACCGGCTGGAACGCGAGCACGACGTTGCGTTCGGCGATCGCCTTGCGCACCATGGCCAGCGTGTTGCGGTCGCGTTCGGACACGGCGGCGTCGAGCGGGCTTTCCGCGCCGATCTCCACCGGTTCGACTCCGTCGTCCGCGTCCCGCCGTGCCATGTCGTTTCTCCCGCTTCGGTTGAGCGATGGTTGGTCGGCAACCGCTAACATGCGGTAAACCCGTGGGGGCGGCGCCACGAAACGAAGGGAGAGTTGCGGCGTGGAAGGAACGGGCGAGGGCAGGTGCCCCTGGTGCGGGTCCGACCCGCTTTACGTGGCCTATCACGACACCGAATGGGGCGTGCCAGAGCGCGACCCCCGAGCGCTTTGGGAAAAGCTTGTGCTCGACGGGTTCCAGGCAGGGCTTTCATGGATCACGATCCTGCGCAAGCGGCCCGCTTTTCGCGCAAGATTCCAGGGGTTTGAGCCCGAGGTCATCGCGCGCTGGGGCGAAGCGGAGGTAACTGCCGCGCTGTCCGACGCGGGCATCATCCGCCACCGCGGCAAGATCGAGGCGACCATCGGCAACGCCCGCGCCTATCTCGCGATTGCCGAGCGGCAGGGGTTTTCCGCCTTCCTGTGGGATTTCGTCGACGGCACGCCGGTCCAGAACCGGTTTGCGAAACAATCCGACGTTCCGGCGGAAACCGATCTCTCGCGGCGCGTCTCGCGCGAGCTGGCGCGCGCGGGGTTCCGATTCGCCGGGCCGACGATCGTCTATGCCTTCATGGAGGCATCGGGCCTCGTGAACGACCACCTCGTTACCTGCCCGGCGCATGACCGGGTGGCCGCGCGCGCCCGGGGGGCTTAACGCGGCGGCAAGTGTTTTGCTGTTTACCTCTCCGTCAGGGCCATTGGCGCCCGGGCGGAGACCTTGAATGGCAGGGCTGAACGTGCGGCAGGACAGACCGGCGACGGGCGAGGCCCCTTTCGGGCTGGACGAGATCTTCTTTTCCCGCACCGACGAACGCGGCGTCATCCAATCCGGCAACCACGTGTTCCAGCGGGTCGCGGCCTATGACTGGGACAGGCTGATCGGCGCGCCGCACCGGCTGATCCGGCATCCGGACATGCCGAAGGCGGTGTTCTGGCTGCTGTGGGAAACGATCAAGCAGGGCAAGCCGATCGGCGCCTATGTGAAGAACCGGGCCGCCGACGGGCTTTTCTACTGGGTCTTCGCCATCGTGACCCCCGTGAAGGGCGGCTACCTTTCCGTCCGGATCAAGCCGACGAGCGATGTCTTCCGCCTCGTCGAGAAGGAGTATGCGGGCCTCCTGAAGGTCGAGACGGAACGCAAGCTCGCGCCCGCCGACAGCGCCGCGCTGCTCCTCGCGCGACTGAAGGAACTGGGTTTCGCCGACTACGACGCCTTCCTCGCCCATGCCATCGCGACCGAGATGGGCGTGCGCGACAAGGGCCTCGGCCGCCGGCCCGAGCCGCGCTTTGCCGGGGTCGTCGACATCGCCGAGAAGCTCGGGCGGATGCAGGTGGAACTGGACGCGCTCTTTTCCAACTTCGAATCGATCCGCGGCATCCCGTCGAACATGCGCATCGTTGCCTCGCGGCTGGAACCGGCGGGCGGGCCGATCAGCGCGATTTCCGAGAACTACAAGGTGATGTCGAACGACATCACCGGGCACCTGCGCGCCTTCTCCGGCGGCACCAATTCGCACTACGGGGAGATGACGCGGCTGGTGCGCGAAGGGCTCGTCCTGCTCGCCATCGCTCGGGTCCAGGCGGAAACCATCGCCCAGTGCCGCCAGGAGTTCGAGGATTGCGCGCTGCCCGACGCCGAGGCGGAAATGGCGCTCCTGCACGAGCAGGAGGAACGCTATCGCGACCGCGCGCTTCAGGGGCTCCGGCGGATCGCGGAGGATGCGGGGCGGTTGGCGCGCACCTGCACCGACCTGCGCCGCCTCGTCGTCGGGCTCGATTCGGTGCGCGTGATGTGCCGGGTCGAAAGCGGACGGCTGCGCGGGCGGGTCGACGGGCTTTCCGCGATCATCGACCAGCTCGACCGGTTCCATGGCGAAACCGATCGGCGCCTGGCCGAGATCACCGATCTTGCCGACAAGATCTCCCACGCCGCCCAGGCGCTTCTGCCGCGCCGGAACGCGCAGGCCGCCTGATCACGGCGCCGCCACGAGCGCCGCGATGACGGCGCGGGCCGCGTCGGAATTCCAGTCGGCATCGCCTGTCAGACGCGCGATCTCGCGCCCCTCGCGGTCGAGGATCACGCTGACCGGAAGGCCCATCACCGCCATCTCGCGCGCCAGACGCTGCTTCGGGTCGCGATGCAGCGGCAGGGTTTCGATCCCCGCCTCTTCGAAGAAGCGGGTCATGGCGGGCTGCGGGTTCGGCCCCGTGGCGATCGTCACCACCGCGAAATCCTCGCCGCCGAGCGCCTTGTTCAGCGCGTCAAGCGCGGGCATCTCCTCGCGGCAGGGGGCGCACCACGTGGCCCAGAAGTTCACCAGCACGACCTTGCCGCGCCAGTCGGCAAGGCTGAGCGCGCGGTCCTCGAAATCGACGAAGGCGGCCTCGGACACGGGCGCGGGTTCCGCCGCGAAGACGAGCTTGCGCATGTCGCCCTCGATCAGCCCGGCGACCGCGGCGGGTTCGGCCAGGGCGGCGTTTGCACCGAAGGCAAGCGCCGTGTAGAGGACGGCGAGACGAAGACCCTGCATGACACCTCCCGAAAGGCCCGACCGATGACCGACGCCGCCAAGACCCCCCCGCAGGCCGCGAACGCCATGTGGGGCGGGCGTTTCGCCGCCGGGCCCGACGCGATCATGGAGGCGATCAACGCCTCGATCGGGTTCGACC
>SBFT01000405.1 GCA_006227805.1 Paracoccaceae bacterium | reverse complement strand
CCGCGCCACCGGACGATGCGACCTGCCCTTGTTGTCGGCGGTCGCCCCGGGCAAGACCGGCGGGCGCGGCGGGGCGCAGAACTTCACCGATGTGCCGCAAGGCCCGCTGACGGCGCGCCATGTCGCCGATCTCTGCGTCTTTCCCAATGTCGTCTGCGGGGTCGAGATCGATGGCGCGGGTCTGGCGGACTGGCTGGAGATGGCGGTCAGCCTGTTCCACACGATCACCCCCGGGGGCGGCGAGCAGAGCCTGATCGACCAAGTCTGGTCCGGCCACGGGTTCGACGTGATCTACGGACTGACCTACGAGATCGACCTGTCGCGCCCCGCGCGCTTCCACCCCGACGGGTCCCTGGCGGATCCGCAGGCCCGACGCATCCGCGACCTGCGTCACGCAGGCCACCCAGTCGCCCCCTCGGACCGGTTCGTGGTGGCGACGAACACCTACCGCGCCAATGGCGGCGGACACGTCGCGGCGCTGGCGGGATTACCCCGCCTCGACAGCGGCGGCGTCACCCTGCGGCAGGCGCTGGAGGACATGCTGTCCCGCGGTTGCCTGCCCGAGGACCCGCACGCGCAGGTCTTCCGCTTCGCCCCGCTGGACGGCGCGCGCATCCGCTTCGACACCGGGCACGCCGCGCGCGCCCATCTGGCCGAACTCGGGCCGCGTGATGTCCGGCTCGGCGAGGATCAGGCCGGGGGCTTCCTGCAGGTGTCGCTGGCGCTCTGAGGGGGCAGGCTTGCGAATCCGCCCCGCCGCGCCTATATCCGGCGTCGAGAGGTTGGCGCGGGCAGGCACCTCGCCAACCCGGTCAGGTCCGGAAGGAAGCAGCCGTAACGAGCCCCGCTTGGGTCGTTGTCCAGCCTCTCACCCTCCCCCCCGCTTCGTGCACGAAAGCCAAGCGTGGTGCCTGGGCACCGCGCCCGACACGCCGACAGCCGGTCACAGCTGCCGGGCCGAGAAGGTGTCACAGGCGGCGATCCTGCCCTGGTCGAAGCCGCGTTCGAACCAGCGCGAACGTTGTTCCGACGTGCCGTGGGTGAAGGTATGGGGCTGCGGCACCCGACCGGCCTGACGCTGGAGGCGATCGTCCCCGATCATCCGGGCGGCGTTCAGCGCCTCGGCCAGATCGCCGCGCTCCATCAGACCCTGGACGGACGCCGCCCAGACCCCCGACAGGCAATCGGCCTGCAATTCCAGGCGGACGGTCAGGGCATTGGCCTCGACCTGCGAGGCGCGCTGGCGCAATTCGTTCACCCTGGGCAGGATGCCCAATTCGTTCTGGACATGGTGGGCGACCTCGTGCGCGATCACGTAGGCCGCCGCAAAGTCACCGCCCGCGCCCAGCCTTCGAGACAGGGTCGCGAAGAACTCGGTATCGAGGTAGGCCTTGCGGTCGACGGGACAGTAGAACGGTCCCGTCGCGCCCGAGGCGCCGCCACAGGGACTGCCGGTGACGCCCGCGAACAGGACCAGAACCGGCGGGGTGTAGTCCGCGCCCAGTTCCTCGCGGAAGCGCGTGGACCAGACCTCCTCGGTCGTGGCCAGGACGCGGGCGGTGAAGTCGGCGGCCTGTTCGTCGGCTTCGCTCAGCGGGCGGCTGACGGTCTGGCCTGGCTGGTCGCCGGTCAACAGGGGCGTCACGTCGAGCCCGGTGAAATAGCCAAGCGCCAGGATCACCAGCACGGCGCCCAGGCCCAGACCGCCCGCGCGGCCCCCGCCCCCTGCCATCCGTCCGCCCTGGCGGCGGCGGTCCTCGATGTTGCGGCTGCCGCGGATGCCTTTCAGACGCATGGGCCTGTCCCTTCAGATCGTTGCGCGGTCCGGCCGGGGCCAGCACATGCCCCAGATTACCGCCGGGACCGATTCTGACAATGCGGGACGCATCCGGCCGGGTCACGGGGTCGCTTTGATCGCTGGACCCCCCCAGCCCCCTGCCCTAGTCTGCCGACGCATCCGAATCCGGAGAGCCTGATGGCCGAGACCGACCAGACAGCCTATCGCGTGCTTGCCCGCAAGTATCGTCCCGAGACCTTCGCCGACCTGGTGGGTCAGGACGCCATGGTGCGCACGCTGAAGAACGCCTTCGCCGCGGACCGGATCGCGCAGGCCTTCATCATGACGGGCATCCGCGGAACCGGGAAGACGACGACCGCGCGGATCATCGCCAAGGGCATGAACTGCATCGGACCCGACGGACAGGGCGGTCCCACGACCGAGCCCTGCGGCAAGTGCGAACATTGCGTGGCGATCATGGAAGGCCGCCATGTCGACGTGATGGAGATGGACGCGGCCAGCCGCACCGGCGTCGGCGACATCCGCGAGATCATCGACAGCGTCGCCTATCGCGCCGCCAGCGCCCGCTACAAGATCTACATCATCGACGAGGTTCACATGCTCTCGAACAGCGCGTTCAACGCGTTGCTCAAGACGCTCGAGGAACCGCCCGCCCACGTGAAGTTCATCTTCGCCACGACCGAGATCCGCAAGGTCCCGGTCACCGTCCTGTCGCGCTGCCAGCGCTTCGACCTGCGCCGGATCGAACCCGAGGACATGCTGGCCCTCCTGCGTCGCATCGCCGATGCGGAAGGCGCGCAGATCGCCGGGGACGCGCTGGCGCTGATCGTGCGGGCGGCGGAAGGATCGGCGCGCGACGCGACCTCGCTTCTCGACCAGGCGATCAGCCACGGCGCGGGCGAGACCACCGCCGACCAGGTGCGCGCGATGCTGGGCCTCGCCGATCGGGGACGGGTCATGGACCTTCTGGACCTGATCCTGAAGGGCGACGCGGGGGGCGCACTGGCGGAACTGGGCGCGCAATATGCCGATGGCGCCGATCCGATGGCGGTGCTGCGCGACCTGGCCGAGATCACGCACTGGGTCTCGGTGGTGAAGATCACACCGGACGCCGCCGAGGACCCCACCGTCAGCCCCGACGAACGCGCCCGGGGCCAGGCGATGGCCGAGGCCCTGCCGATGCGGGTGCTGGCGCGGATGTGGCAGATGCTGCTGAAGGCGCTGGACGAGGTCGGCAGCGCGCCCAACGCGATGATGGCGGCCGAAATGGCGGTGATCCGCCTGACCCATGTGGCCGACCTGCC
>SBFT01000334.1 GCA_006227805.1 Paracoccaceae bacterium | reverse complement strand
CACGAGGAAACCGGCAACGGCTGGACCTATGCGCGCGACCGCGCGGTCGGGGCCTGGGCGCGGGCGCAGGGTGTGACCTGGGAGGAACTGCCGCAATCGGGCGTCGTGCGGCGGCTGCCCACGCGGGATGTCTGGGCGGCGCGGCGCAACGCCTTCCTGCGCGCGGGGCAGGTGCAGGCGGGCGCGGTGCGCTGGGTGCGGGCCGCATCGCAGGACTGGCCCGACCTGATGCCGGACGACTGCGCCGGGCGGCAGAGGGGGGGCCGGGGGCAGGCCGTGGCCACGCTGGACAGCTTCCTGACCGACCGCGGGCGCGAGTATCGCCGGGCCATGTCCTCGCCCCTGACGGGCGAGGCGGCCTGTTCGCGGCTGTCGCCCTATCTGGCGCTGGGCGTCCTGTCGGGGCGCGAGGCGGCCCGGGGCGCCGTCGCGCGGCAGGCCGAGGTCCGGGGCACGCGCAGCGGCTGGGCGGGATCGCTGGCCAGCTTCCAGGCGCGGCTCGCGTGGCGCGATCACTTCATGCAGAAGCTGGAGGACGCGCCCGAGCTGGAATTCCGCTGCCTGCATTCGGCCTATGAGGGGCTGCGGGGCGACGACGCCGCGCGCCGCCTGGCCTGGGAGAAGGGCGAGACCGGCGTGCCCTTCGTCGATGCCTGCATGCGCTATCTGGCGGCGACGGGCTGGCTGAATTTCCGGATGCGCTCGATGGTGATGTCCTTCGCCTCGTATCACCTCTGGCTGGACTGGCGGCGGACCGGGCTGCACCTGGCGCGCGCCTTCACCGATTACGAGCCCGGCATTCACTGGAGCCAGGTGCAGATGCAGTCCGGCACGACGGGGATGAACACGGTGCGCATCTACAACCCCGTCAAGCAGGGCCACGACCAGGACCCGGGCGGCGTCTTCACGCGAACCTGGATGCCGGAACTGGAGGCGGTGCCGGACCGGTTCCTGCAGGAGCCGTGGCGCTGGGAGGGGGCCGGTTCCTTGCGCTATCCGCCGCCCGTGGTCGACCTGGCCGCGGCCGCGCGCGCGGCGCGCGAGCGCGTCTGGGCGGTGCGCCGGGGAGAGGCGTTCCGGACGGAAGCCGCGCGGGTGATCGAGAAACACGCCTCGCGCAGGGACCCCCAGCGCCATTTCGTGAACGACCGCGCGCCCAGGGCCCGCAAGGCCAGGCAGGATGCGCGGCAGATGGGCTTCGATTTCTGAACCGGAGACGGCGATGCCGCGCATGACCCGCAAATCCGATCTGCCGCAGAAGACCTGCGCCACCTGCGGGCGGCCCTTCACCTGGCGCAAGAAGTGGGAGCGCGTCTGGGACGAGGTGCGCCATTGCTCGGACCGGTGCCGGGGTGCGCGAAAATCGGCGAAAACTGGTCAAAAGACCTGACCGCATCTGTTGCCTATCGGAAACTTTCGCTCTAAATCGCAACGCATACCGTGGCGTACAGGGCGAGGGACAAGGGCGACATGAGCGAGCGGCAGGTCATCGAGGGGCTGAGGATCGCCCCGGAGCTGGTTGATTTCATTGAAAACAAGGCCATTCCCGGCACCGGCGTCGCGGCGTCGGACTTCTGGGCGGGCCTGTCGGCGCTGGTCCATGACCTGGGCCCCGAGAACCGCGCCCTGCTGGAAAAGCGCGAGGCGATCCAGGCCAGGATCGACGCCTGGCACATCGCCCATCGCGACCGGCCCCATGATCACGCCGCCTATCGCGCCTTCCTGGAAGAGATCGGATACCTCCTGCCCGAAGGCCCGGACTTCGAGATCGAGACCGCGAACACCGACCCCGAGATCGCGTCCGTCCCCGGGCCTCAGCTGGTGGTGCCGATCACCAACGCGCGCTATGCGCTGAACGCGGCCAATGCCCGCTGGGGCAGCCTCTACGACGCCTTCTACGGCACCGACGCGATGGGCAGCCCGGCGCCCAAGGGCGGCTACGACAAGGGCCGCGGCGCGCGGGTCGTGGCGCGGGCGCGCGTCTTCCTGGACGAGGCCTTCCCGATCGAGGGCGGCAGCCACGCGGATGCGCGGCGCTATTACGTGCATGACGGCAAGCTGCTGGTCGACGACATGGCCCTTGTGACGCCTGCGAAATTCGTGGGCTACAAGGGGCACCCCAAGGCGCCGGACGCGGTGCTCTTGCGCAACAACGGGCTGCATGTGGAACTGGTCTTCGACCGCACCCACCCGATCGGCAGCCGCGACCAGTGCGGCCTGGCGGACGTGGTGATCGAAAGCGCGGTCTCGGCCATCATGGATTGCGAGGATTCGGTCGCCTGCGTCGATGCCGAGGACAAGGTGCAGGCCTATTCCAACTGGCTGGGCCTGATGAAGGGCGATCTCGAGGACACGTTCGAGAAGGGCGGCCGGATGATGACCCGCCGCCTGAACGCCGACCGCACCTATACCGCGCCCGACGGCAAGCCGCTGACGATCAAGGGCCGCGCGCTGATGCTGGTGCGCAACGTGGGCCACCTGATGACCAATCCCGCGATCCTCGACCGCGACGGGAACGAGGTCTTCGAGGGCCTGATGGACGCGGCGATCACCACGCTGATCGCCATGCACGACCTGCGGCGCGAGGGCGGCAATTCGGTGAAGGGCTCGGTCTATGTCGTCAAGCCCAAGATGCACGGACCCGAGGAAGTGGCCTTCACGGTGAAGATCTTCGACCGGGTCGAGGACATGCTGGGCTTGGCCCGCAACACGGTGAAGCTCGGCATCATGGACGAGGAGCGCCGCACCAGCGTCAACCTGAAGGAATGCATCCGGGCCGCGAAGGCGCGGGTGGCCTTCATCAACACGGGCTTCCTCGACCGCACGGGCGACGAGATCCACACCTCGATGGAGGCGGGGCCGTTCTCGCGCAAGGACTTCATCAAGCGCAAGGGCTGGATCGGGGCCTACGAGAACCTCAACGTCGATATCGGGCTGGAATGCGGCCTGTCGGGCAAGGCCCAGATCGGCAAGGGCATGTGGGCGATGCCCGACATGATGGCGGCGATGCTCGAGGCCAAGATCGAGCACCCCAAGGCGGGTGCGAACTGCGCCTGGGTCCCGAGCCCGACGGCCGCGACGCTGCACGCGCTGCATTACCACAAGGTCGATGTCTTCGCGGTTCAGCGAAAGCTCCGCGCGGGCGGGCGGCGCGCGCATGTGGACGGGATCCTCGACATTCCGCTGGCCACGTTCCGCAAGTGGAGCGAGGCGCAGATCCTGCGCGAGGTCGAGAACAACGCGCAAGGGATCCTGGGCTATGTCGTGCGCTGGGTCGACCAGGGCGTGGGCTGTTCCAAGGTGCCCGACATCAACGACGTGGGCCTGATGGAGGACCGCGCGACCTGCCGGATTTCCGCCCAGCACATCGCCAACTGGCTGCATCACGGCGTCGTGGGCGAGGCGCAGGTGATGGATGTCATGAAGCGGATGGCCGAAGTGGTGGATGCCCAGAACGCGGGCGACAACCGCTATACCCGGATGAGCCCGGGCTTCGACGGGATCGCCTTCAAGGCGGCCTGCGATCTGGTCTTCAAGGGCCGGGTGCAGCCGTCGGGCTATACCGAGCCGGTGCTGCACCGGCGGCGGCTGGAGCTGAAGGCGGCCTTGCGCAAGTGATCGAATTCGGAAGTGGGGGCCAGCCCCGTCGCCCATTGGGCTTGAACCAATGGCGCCACAAAGGGCGACCCCCGGGATATTTGAAGCGAGAGGAAGACCATGGCGATTACCTTGAGACGCGCCCGCACGATCATCCGCAAGACCCAGGAGAAGGGCCGCGAGATGAACCTGAAACCCCTGTCGGTCGTCGTGCTGGACGCGGGCGGGCATGTCCTGGCCTTCGAGCGCGAGGACGGCGCGTCGCCCGGCCGCTTCGCCATCGCCCATGGCAAGGCCTACGGGTCGATCATGCTGGGGATCGCGGGCACCGCGCAGATGAAGCGGGCCGAGGCGCAGGGCTATTTCGTGGGCGCGATGAACGGGCTTTACGGCGGGCAGTTCGTGCCGGTGCCGGGCGGCATCCTGGTCCGCGACCGCAAGGGCGCGGTCCTGGGCGCGGTCGGCGTGACCGGCGACACGTCGGACAATGACGCCGCTGCCGGGACCGCGGGGATCGAAGCGGCGGGCCTGACTGCCGAAATCTGAGGCAGCGCACAGCCTTGTCTGCGGTGCCGCACCCTGCGCGGTGTTGCGGGTGCCGCGCCGCGGGAGTATCCTGCGTCACGGGGCACAGCAGGGAAGGTGGAGGCAATGGGCCGCCCGGTCGTCGGCATCATAGGCAACAGCTACCTGATCAACGATCAGTATCCGACCCATGCGGGCGGGCAGATGAATTCCTGCGCGGTGGCGAATGTCTCGGAATGCCTGCCCCTGGTGATCCCGGCCGATCCGCGGTTTGTCTCGGTCGACGAATTGATGCGCGTCTGCGACGGGTTCGTGCTGACCGGAGGCCGCCCGAACGTCCATCCCGAGGAATATGGCGAGGCCGAGACGGCGGCGCATGGCGCCTTCGACCGGGCCCGCGATGCGGTCGTCCTGCCGCTGGTGCGCGCCTGCGTCGAGGCGGGCCAGCCCTTCCTGGGCATCTGCCGGGGCTTCCAGGAGGTGAACGTCGCGATGGGCGGCACGCTCTACCCCGAGATTCGCGACCTGCCGGGGCGGATGAACCACCGCATGCCGCCGGATGGAACGCTGGAGGAGAAGTTCGCCCTGCGCCACAAGGTGACGCTGACCGAGGGCGGTGTCTTTCACCGCCTCTTCGGGGCGACCGAAGTGATGACCAACACGCTCCACGGGCAGGGGATCAAGACGCCCGGCCGCGGCATCGTGATCGAGGGCCATGCCCCCGACGGCACGCCCGAGGCGATCCGGGTCGAGGGCGCGCCGGGCTTTACCCTGTCGGTGCAGTGGCATCCCGAGTGGAACGCGGCCAACGATCCCGTGTCGCGGCCCCTGTTCCAGGCCTTCGGCGACGCGGTGCGGGCCTGGGCCGCGGGCGAACGCCCCGCGCGGGGCATCCGCGCGGCAGAATAGGGACTGCCGGGGGAAAAGGCGACCTCAGGCCACCAGATCAGGCTACCAGATCAGGCTACCAGGAGCGGCGCCTCATGCGCGCGCAGGCACATCCGCGCGGTGTCGCCATAGACGCCCGGATGGCTGCGCAGTTCAGGGAAGATCGCGAACAATTCGTCCCGCGCGGCGGGATCGGTGGCCGCAAGCGCGGCATCGCCGGGATAGAAGCTCTCGGTCGGCATTCCGTTGGCGAAGATCACCTGATGGCGGTCGAACATCAGGTGCAGGTAGGTGACGCGGTCGCTTGGGGCACGGGTCACGGCGGGATTGCCCAGAAGGTGCTTGGCGCTGACCAGGACCTCGTGGGCGCCGAAGAGCATCTGCGCGCGCGGGCCGCTCCAGAGGATGCGGTGCTGGGGCGAGACGAGGAGAGGGGCGGTCGCGCCCGGGATCAGTCCGGCCGCGATGCGCACCGGGGCCAGCGCGCCCAGCGCGCAGACCTCGCGCCGGCCGACCCAGCGCAGCGGCTGCGGGCCGTGATCGCGCGTCATCACCAGGTCGCCGGGGGCCAGGTCCTCGATGGGGCGGGGGCCGCGCGGGGTGCGGATCAGGGTGCCGGGGGTGAAGCAGATGATCTGCTCGATCCCCGAGAAGGTCAGGAGCGAGCCGTCGAGCATCTGGACGGAGCCCGCGATCTCGCCCGGCTGCTTGACGGTGTAATTGATGGTGCCGCGATCGACCAGGCCGCCCAGGTCCAGCACGTCGCCGTCGGTCTCTCCGACCTCGCCGCCGACCAGCGTGATCCCGGCCGCGCCGGATTCGGCCAGGTCGACCAGGCGGAAGAGGTCGTCGCCCGCGCCGCCGTCCACGCTGTCGCCCTGGCCGAACTCGATCGTGTCGTTCTGGTTGCCGCCCGAGATCGTGTCGGCGCCCAGCCCGCCCACGATGAAGTCGTTGCCGTTCTGGCCCGAGAGCACGTCATTGCCGGCCTGGCCGTAGATGGTGTCGTCGCCGTTGCCGCCGTTGATCGTGTCGTTGTCGGTCAGCGGGATCAGGTCGAACTGCACATCGGTCAGCCAGATCCCGTGGGTGCCGGTCAGGCCGTTCGCATAGTCGATCTCGATGCGCTGGACCGGGCCCGCGATCTCGACCAGGACCGATCCTTCGGCATCGGCCTGGCTCTGGCCGCCATCGGCCGCCGTGACGGTGGCGCCGGTGACGACATCGGCGCCGGCGGCGGTGATCGTGACCTCGACCGGGTTCCCGTCGGCGTCGAAGGCGCGGACGGTGACGATGTCGCGGTGATTGCCCGCCGCGTGGTCGATGTCGTTGATGCGGAAACGGACGTTCTCGACCTCGCCCGAGACCGAGGCATCGCCCGAGGCGAAGTCGATCCGCGTGATCGAGGTGTCGGCATCGCCATTGCCGAAGATGGCGAGCGAGGAATTGGTGTCGAAACCTTCGGTCGGTTCGCTGTAGACGGTATCCGTCCGCTCGAGCGTGTGGGTGGGGGCGTTGTTGCCGGTGGTCACGAAGGACACGGTGACGTTCATCGCCCCGGTGTCCTGGGTGAAGCCCGCGCCCACGTTCTGTTCGTCGGCGCCCTGCAACTCCCATCTCAGCCGTTCGGTCGAGGCTGCGCCCGCCTCCTCGTAGCCGTAGAGGACGTCATTGCCGTTGCCGCCGTTGATGACGTCGTTGCCGAGCCCGCCATAGACCGTGTCGTCGCCGTCGCCCGACGAGATCGTGTCGTTGCCCGCATTGCCGAAGACGACGTCGTCGTTGCTGTTGCCCGACAGGCTCGAGCCGTCATTGACCCGGTCGCCCTGGGCGTCGGTGAAGCCGTTGTTGATGTTGTCGTTGCCCGAGGTGCCGTCGACCACGTTCGAGGTCGAGAAGAAGGGCGCGGTGATCACCCCCGCACTGGTCAGCGTGTCGACTTCGCCGAACTGGGGGACGAAATAGACGAAGCCATCGGTGCCCAGGAAATAGGTGCCCGGTTCCAGCGTGTTGGTGTACTGGACGCCGTTGTCGATCCCGGTGAACGACCATTGGCCCGCCCCCAGCGTCTGGGCCGTGGTGAAGGTGGTCCATGCCCCGGCGATGCTGTCGCCCGGGTCGAGCAGCGTGTTCTCGCCCAGAAAGACGCGATAACCTGTGGGCATTCTGCTCCTGCACCCTCGTTATGGCCCGGCTGCCATCGCCACCTGCACCGGGGGCCCGCGCGCAAGCACGGTCATGACAAGCAAGCTTGGCGCGGAGACGCGGCCGTTTTTCGGGACAATTGTGGCAAGATTGTGGCAAATCGCGCGGATCCGGGCCGTTTCAGGGGAGGTGCGGCCCGTTTGACACGGGTCAAGGCGGCCGGGGGCGGGGCGTGGCAGGGTGCTGCCTGGCGCCGCGACGATGGGCGAACAAGGGGAGAGACCGCATGAACATCCTGATCTGCTATGCCAGCACCGAGGGTCAGACCCGCAAGATCGCGCGGTTCTGCGCCCGGACCCTGATTGCGGCGGGCCATTCGGTCGAAGTGCTGCCCGCGACGGATGCGCATGACCTGGCGCTTGCGGGGTTCGACGGGGCGATCCTGGCGGGGTCGGTGCATATGGGTCGCTTGCAGGCCGAACTCGGGACCTTCGCGCGCGATCACGCGGCCGCCTTGAACGGGATGCCCTCGATGCTCCTGCAGGTGTCGCTGGCCGCGGCGGGCGAGGATGCCGAGGAACGCGCCGATCTGGGCCGCATCGCGATCGACTTCTGCAAGCATGCGGGTTGGGACCCCGGCGAGATCCACCATGTCGCGGGCGCGTTCCGCTTCACCGAATATGACTTCTTCAAGGGCTGGGCGATGCGCTACATCGCGGCCCGCAAGGGCCAGAAGATCGACCCGGGCACCGACACCGAGTTCACCGACTGGGAGGCGCTGGCGCGCATCCTGAGGCGGTGGCGCGCCCTGAAGGGCACGCCCCGGCTTGCAGCCACGGACGACGATGCCTCAGATGCGGAGGGAGAAGCTCTTTGAGAAGGGCATCTCGCGCGCGCGGATTCCCGTGAGATCGAAGAGCGCATTGCCGAGGGCCGCCATGGCGGGCGGCGTTCCGGGCTCGCCCGCGCCGCCCATGTGGCGGTTGGTCTCCAATATGCGCACCTCGACGCGGGGGGCGGTGTGCATGCGCAGCGCCTCGTAATCGGGAAAGTTCCTCTGCTGCACTTCGCCGGTCTCGAAGGTGATTTCCTCGAAGGCGGCGGCGGAGAGGCCGAAGATCATGCCGCCCACCATCTGCGCCTCGATATTGCCGGGGTCGAGCGCGAGGCCCATGTCGCAGGCGATCCAGGCGCGGTTCAGGCGGATGTCGGGGCCGTCCTGCACGACCTCGATCACCTGGGCGACGGGCGTGCCGAAACTGTAGGTGAAGGCGACGCCACGGCCCACGCCATCCGGTGTCCGGCCGGTCCAGCCCGACATCTCGCGCACCGCCTCCAGACAGGCCGCGCTGGGCGCGTGTTCGTCGCGCATCAGCTCCAGCCGGAACTCCAGCGGGTCGCGGCCGGCGGCATGGGCCATCTCGTCGAGGAAGGTGTCGAAGAAGAAGCCGTTGAAGCTGTTGCCGACGGACCGCCAGAAGCCCACGGGGATCTTCAGATCGGCGACATGGCCCCGGATGCGGTAGTTGGGGATGGCGTAGGGCTGGTTGAAGGCGCCCTCGACCAGAACCTTGTCGGGGCCCA
>SBFT01000413.1 GCA_006227805.1 Paracoccaceae bacterium | reverse complement strand
GTCCGGTGGATGGCAGGGCAGGGCCCGACCAGAGGCTAGGGTATCGGCGGGAGGTTTGTCCATGCCGGAATGACGCCGGTCCCGGCTTTGTCCGGGGCCTGCCTGCGCCTGCGTCAGGCCGCCGCATCCCCCGACACCCGGCCGCGCCTATCTGCACATCCGGGATACATCAAATAGGGAAAACCCAAATGTTTCGTGGTCTTGGTCTCTCGATCGTTCTGATCGCCGCCGGCATGCTGGGCGCACCTGTCGCGGTTCTCGCGCTGGTCTGACGGCTTGCCCCGGTGAGGGGTCGGAGGGGGCGGCGCGCGCAGGCGGGCCGCCCCTTGCTTTGACGGCGGGGCGCTTTTTGATCTGGATTTGCCCCGGCTTTCGCCGCAGAAGAGGCAGGATGAGGGACCACCGGATGACCACCGACACGAGGATCGCGGGCGTGCCGCAGGCCCGGCTTGCCACCATCGCCGCGCGCGAGGCCGAGGTCTATGCGGCCGCGCGACCGCGCACGCGGGCGGCGCTCGACCGGGGGCAGGGCGCCTATCTGGGCGGCGTGCCGATGCACTGGATGACGGACTGGCCGATGCCCTTCCCGATGCTGGTGACGCAGGCGCGCGGCGCGCGGCTGACCGATCTCGACGGCAACCGGGTCGAGGATTTCTGCCTGGGCGACACCGGTTCGATGTTCGGACATTCGCCCGCCCCGGTCGCCCGCGCGATCCGCGCGCAGGCCGGGCGCGGCCTGACCTACATGCTGCCGACCGAGACCGCTCTGGACGCCGGGGACCTGCTGACCCGCGTCTTCGGCGATTTCCGCTGGCAGATCGCCACCACCGCGACGGATGCCAACCGCTTCGCCCTGCGCGTCGCGCGCGCCGTGACCGGGCGGCCGAAGGTCCTGGTCTTCAACGGCTGCTATCACGGCACCGTGGACGACGCGATGGTCGAGCTGCGGGACGGCCGCACCGCCCCGCGCCGGGGCCTGGTCGGACAGGTCGAGGACCTGACCCTTGTCGCCGCCTGCGCGGAATTCAACGATCTGGCCAGCGTCGAGGCAGCGCTCGCCCAGGGCGACATCGCGGCCATCCTGACCGAGCCCGTGATGACCAATTCCTGCATGGTCCTGCCGCAACCGGGCTTCCTCGAAGGTCTGCGCGACCTGGCGACGCGCCACGGCGCGCTGCTGATCATCGACGAGACGCACACGATCTCCTCGGGGCTTGGCGGCTATGCGCGGGTGCATGGGCTGGACCCCGATATCCTGGTCGTCGGCAAATGCGTGGCGGGCGGCGTTCCCACGGCGGTCTGGGGCCTGCGCGCGCCGGTGGCCCAGGCCTTCGCCCGCTACAACGACACCCGCGCGCCCGGCCATTCCGGCATGGGCACGACGCTGTCCGCGAACCCGATGCAGTTCGCCTGCCTGAAGGCGACGCTGGGCGAGGTGATGACACCGGCGAATTACGCGCGGATGGAGCGGGGGGCCGCACGTCTTCAGGCGGGCCTTGCCCGCGCGATCGCGGCCCATGGCGCGCCCTGGCACGTGGTGCGCGTGGGCGCGCGGGTCGAATTCATCTGCGCGCCCGGTCCGCTCTCGAACGGAACGCAGGCCGCCGCCGCCCATATGCCCGCGGTCGAGGCCGTCCTGCATACGATGCTCCTGAACCGGGGCGTCCTGATCGCGCCTTTCCACAACATGATGCTGGTCAGCCCGGTCACCACCCGCGCCCAGATCGACCGCCTGATCGCCGCCTTCGACGCCGCCCTGACCGACCTTTTCGCCTGAGACACCCATGACCGCACAGACCTGCCCCACCGGAGCCACGCCCGAAGAAGCCCGGGCGTTCCTCGACGCCCATCCCGAGATCGAGGCGATCGACATCGTCCTGCACGATTCGAACGGCATCGGGCGCGGCAAGATCATCCGGCGGCACGAACTGATGCCGCTCTATACCTCGGGGCGGCACATGCCGATCTCGATCCTCGGCCTCGATATCTGCGGCGAGGACGTGCACGAGACGGGGCTGATCTGGGATCAGGGCGATGGCGACCTGCGCGCCTGGCCGATCCCGGGCAGCCTGGTGGCCCTGCACGGCACCAACCCGCCGCGCGCCGAAGTGCTGATGTCGCTTTACGAACTCGACGGCGCGCCCATGACCTCGGATCCCCGGCACGCGCTGGCGCGCCAGGTCGCGGCCTTCGCCGCGCGCGGGCTGAGGCCCGCGGGCGCCTTCGAGCTCGAATTCTTCCTTCTGTCCAATGACCGCGACGGGCGAGGACAGGTGCAGCCCGCCGCCGACGTGCTGGATGGCCGCCGCAGCCGCAAGACCGAGGTCTATTCGGTCGATCACCTGCACGGGATGTTGCCGCTCTTCTCGGACATCTATGCGGCGGCGGGGCTGGCCGGGATCAAGGCCGAGACCCTGATCTCGGAATATGCGCCCGGGCAATACGAACTGACGCTGCATTACCGCGAGGACGTGATGCGGGCCGCCGACGACCTGGTCCGGCTCAAGCGCCTCGTGCGCGCCCAGGCCCGCGCCCATGGCCTGACCGCCTGTTTCATGGCCAAGCCCTTCGAGGATTACGCAGGTTCGGGGATGCATTTCCACGTCTCGCTCCAGGACGGGACGGGGCGCAACGTCTTTTCCGAGGAAACCCCCGGCGACTGGCAGCCGGTCCTGCTTCATGCGCTGGGCGGATTGCGCGCCACCATGGGCGAGGCGATGCTGGTCTTCGCGCCCCACCTCAATTCCTGGCGCCGCTTCGCCAACCAGAGCTATGCGCCGGTCTCGACCGCCTGGGGGGTCAACAACCGCTCGGTCGCCCTGCGGGTGCCCGAGGGCGCCCTGGCCGCGCGGCGGATCGAACACCGCCCCGCGGGCGTCGACGCCAACCCCTACCTGGTGGCCGCGACGGTGCTGGCGGGCATCCTGCACGGCATCGACAACCGGATCGACCCCGGCCCCGAGACGAAGGGCAACGCTTATGCCGAGGATGCGGGCGGCCCCGCGATCCCGCGCGACTGGGGGGCGGCCATCGCGGCGGCGACCGGATCCGACTTCCTGAAATCGGCGCTGGGTGCGGACATGCACCGCACCTTCACCGCGGTGAAGGCCGCCGA
>SBFT01000166.1 GCA_006227805.1 Paracoccaceae bacterium | reverse complement strand
GTGGCCGAGCTGGGCCGCGACAGCGTCGACGTGGTCATCGACCTGGTGGCGGGGCCTGCCTGGCCCGCGCTGCCCGAAGTGCTGCGCCCCGGGGGCCGCTATGCGGTCTCGGGCGCGATCGGGGGGCCGCTGGTGACGCTGGATGTGCGCACGCTCTACCTCAAGGACCTGACCTTCTTCGGCTGCACCAGGCTCGGGCCGCAGGTCTTCGCCAACCTGATCGCCCGGATCGAGAGCGGCCAGATCAGGCCGCTGGTCGCCGCGACCTACCCGCTGGAGCGGATCGCCGAGGCGCAGGCGGAATTCCTCGAAAAGGGCCATGTGGGAAAGATCGTGCTGACGGTGCCCTGAGGCCTGTCCTCCGGGCCGCGCGGCTCGTGTCTATGTCAGGCCCGCCGCGGTCTGGTCACGCAGGTCCCGCAGGGCGTCCATCGCCTCCTGCAACTGGCGCTTCTGGTCTTCCAGTTCCTTCATCTGGCGGTCGGCCATCTCGACGAAGGCGCGCATCTGGGCGTGGTTGCCCTCGTTCTCGTAGATCAGGAGCCATTGCCGAATGTCCTCCAGCTGGAAGCCGAACTTGCGCCCGCGCAGGATCAGCTTCATGCGCGCGCGTTCGCGCGGGCCGTAGAACCGCGCGCGTCCCTCGCGGTCGGGGCGCAGGAGTTCGATGTATTCGTAATAGCGCAGCGTGCGCGGCGTCACGTCGAAGGCGGCGCACATTTCCTTGAACGAATACCGGTCATCCGCCATCGCAGGTCCTCTCTCCCACGGGGCAAGGTATTCCGCCGAGGGGGCGAGTTCAACTGTCGCCCTTGCGGTTGCCCGCGCGGCGCGGGCATAAAGGCCGCGACGGGATCAGGCAGGGCGGAACCACATGGTCGACAAGGCGAAACTGGCGCGCCAGTTCATCGAGGCGATCCCCCATGCGCGGGCGCTGGGCATGACCCTGACCGAGATCGAGGACGGCGTGGCCGAGATCACCATGCCCTATGACGAGCGTTTCGTGGGCGACCCCAAGACCGGCGTGATCCATGGCGGCGCGGTCAGCGCGCTGATGGACACCTGCTGCGGCGCCGCGGTGATGAGCCACCCGGACGCGCCCGCCGGCACCGCCACGATCGACCTGCGCATCGACTACATGCGCGCCGCGACGCCGGGGCAGGCGATCACCACCCGGGCGACCTGCTATCACGTCACGCGCTCGGTCGCCTTCGTGAGGGCGGTGGCCTTCGACGAGGACCGCGACCGCCCCGTGGCCAGCGCCTCGGGCGCGTTCACGGTGGAGCGCTGAGGCCCATGACCCGCAAGCGTCCCGAACCCGTCCAGGTGGTCAAGCAACGCCGCGACGCCGCCTTGCGCGCGCTGGTCGAGGGGGTGCCCTACATCCAGTTCCTCGGCATCCAGTTCGACCGGCGCGGCGACGAGCTGACGGGCGTCCTGCCCTTCGACGACAAGCTGATCGGCAACCCGTTCCTGCCCGCGATCCATGGCGGCGTGACGGCGGCCTTCCTGGAAGTGACTTCCGTCATCTCGCTGTCCTGGTCCTACCTGTGGGAGGACATCGAGAGCGGGCGCATCGACGCCCGGGCCATGGCCTCGGGCAACCTGCCGCGCCTGCCCAAGACCATCGACTTCACGGTGGATTACCTGCGGTCCGGCCTGCCGCGCGACGCCTATGCGCGCGCCACCGTCAGCCGGTCCGGGCGGCGCTATGCCAGTGTCCATGTCGAGGCCTGGCAGGATCACCGCGGCAAGCTGTTCGCCCAGGCCACCGGGCATTTCCTGATGCCCGACCGCAACGGCGGCCAGGGTGGCTGACGCGCCGGGCATCACGCATGCCCGTGTCCTGAGGATCGCGCTGCCGATCATGCTGGCCAACATGACCGTGCCGCTGCTGGGCGCGGTCGATACCGCCGTGGTGGGTCAGATTCCGCAGGCCGCGCCCATCGCCGCGGTGGGCATCGGCGCGATCATCCTGTCGGCGATCTACTGGATCTTCGGCTTCCTCAGGATGGGCACCGCCGGCCTGACCGCGCAGGCCCATGGCGCGGGGCAGGAGGGCGAGGTCGCGGCGCTGCTGACGCGGTCGCTGATGATCGGGATCGCGGGCGGCGTCGTCCTGATCCTGTTGCAGGCCCCGATCATGTGGGGCGCCTTCCGGGTCAGCCCCGCCAGCGACGAGGTCGAGGCCCTGGCGCAGGGATACATGGCGATCCGGATCTGGTCGGCGCCCGCGGCCATCGCGATCTACGGCATCACCGGCTGGCTGATCGCGCTGGAACGCACGCGCGCGGTGCTGGTGCTGCAGGTCTGGATGAACGGGCTGAACGTCGGCTTGGACCTTTGGTTCGTGCTCGGCCTCGGCTGGGGGGTGAACGGGGTCGCCTTCGCGACGTTCCTTGCGGAATGGAGCGGCCTCGCCTTCGGCCTGTGGCTCTGCCGCGACGCGTTCCGGAACCCGCGCTGGCGCGACTGGGCCAGCGTTTTCGACGCCGCGCGGCTGAAGCGCATGGCGGTCGTGAACACCGACATCCTGATCCGGTCGATGCTGTTGCAGGCGATCTTCGTCAGCTTCCTTCTGCTGGGCGGGCGCTTCGGCGACGTCACGCTGGCGGCGAACCAGGTGCTTTTGCAGTTCTACCATATCGTGGGCTATGCGCTGGACGGTTTCGCCTTCGCGGCCGAGGCCCTGGTGGGTCAGGCCTTCGGCGCGGGCGCGGTCGCGCGGCTGCGCCGGGCGGCCTGGATGACCAGCCTCTGGGGCCTTGTGCTGGCAGTGCTGATGGCGCTGGCCTTCTGGGGGCTGGGGCCCTGGCTGATCGACGTGATGACGAAGGACCCCGCCGTGCAGGCGGCGGCGCGCGACTATCTGCCCTGGATGATCGCGGCACCGCTTCTCATCCTCGCGCTCGTGATGTTCGACGGCATCTTCATCGGCGCGACCCGCTCGGCCGACATGCGCAACATGATGGCGGTCTCGGCCGCGATCTACTTCGCCGCCGTCTGGGTGCTGATCGAGCCTTTCGGCAATCACGGGCTGTGGATGGCGCTGACGATTTCCTTCATCGCGCGGGGCGTCACGCTGGGCCTGCGCTATCCGGCGCTGGAACGCGCGGC
>SBFT01000162.1 GCA_006227805.1 Paracoccaceae bacterium | reverse complement strand
AACGGTCGGCGAAATCTTTCGGACGAAAGATTTCGGCGCGCGCGTCAGTCTTCGAGGGTGAGGGTCAGCTCGCGCAGCCAGGCAAGGTAGCCCCGCGGGTTCGCGGCCCAGGTGCGGCTTTCCTCGGGCGGTATCGGCTGGCCGATCACCGGCGACTGCGGCTTGTTCAGCGCGCGCCGGATCTCGTGCAGCAAAAGGCCCTGGCGCAGCGTGGCCGACAGCTTGTTCGCGATCTGGTAGGCGCGCGTGTTCTGCCCGCGGAACCGGATCGGCAGCACCGTCGCGCCGGAACGCATCACCATCTTGGCGGTGAAGGGGTTCCATTCCGGTTCCACCGCGGGCCCGAACCAGGTCTCCGAGGCCGCGACCTTGCCCGCCGGGAACAGCACGATGACCCCGCCGCGCTTCAGGTGATCCATGCAGATCGTGCGCATCTCGAGGCCGAGTTCGCGCGCGTTGTCCTCGTGCGGGAAGGGCACCGGGACCATGAATTCCTCGATCTCGGGAATCCCGGTCAGGAGCGATCGGGTGAGGATCTTGTAGTCGGTCCTCACCCGGCCGATGAGCTCGGCCATCACCATTCCGTCGACGAGGCCATGCGGGTGGTTGGCGACGACGACGAGCGGCCCTTCCTTCGGGATGCGCGCGACCTGTTCCACCGGGGTCCGGACGTCGATTCCCATGACGTCGAGCGCCTGCGGCCAGAACGGCTGCCCGAAGGGCGCGCCGCGGCGTTCGAATTCGCGGATGAGCCGCAAGAGCGTGACCTTCGCCGTCAGCCACTCGATCGAACGGATCGTGCCGACCTTCAGCGGGTTCCGAAACGTGCCTGCGTAGGACAGGCGCCGCTTGTCATAGGGTTTGGAGGCGGGTTGCGCCGCGCCGCCGCCGGGGGTTTCGTGCAAGCCGTCCACCACTTCGGGCCTTCCTTGTCGGGACCTGACCTTCGGTCAGTAGTCCTCTCCGAAGCGGTCGGCCACCAGCGCCTCCAGCGCCTCGGCAAGCCGCTCCGCCTCGGGGCCGGACGTCTCGACCTCAATAGTGGTTCCCTTCGAGGCTGCCAACATCAAAAGCCCCATGATCGAGTCGCCCGACACCCGCATGCCGTCCTTCGTGACCTGGGCACGGGCGTCATGCGCCTCCACGACCTCGACGAAGCGGGCCGAGGCGCGGGCGTGCAACCCCTTCTCGTTGACGATGCGAAGCACACGCGGCGCGGTCATTTCCCGGCCTGCCCGATGCGCGCATCATAGCAGTTGATGTACTTGCGTCCGGCGTCGAGCGCGCTCGCGACGGCCTCGGGCACCGAAAGCTGGCGGGACTTGGCAAGCTTGACGAGCATCGGCAGGTTCGCGCCGTAAAGGATCTGCCGGTCCCCCGCGATGCAGGCCATCAGCGACAGGTTCGACGGCGAGCCGCCGAACATGTCGGTCACCACCACGACGCCCGACCCGTCATCGACCGCATCCGCGGCGGCACAGATCTCGGCCTGCTTGGCCGCGCGGTCGTGGTCTTCCTCGATCGAGATCGCGCGGATGCCGGTCTGTTTGCCGACGACGTGTTCGACGGCGGCGAGATATTCCCGCGCCAGCCCGCCATGTGCGACGATCACGATACCGATCACGCCCCGCGTCACCCTGCCACCTGCCCGGGCAGCGACTGCCCGCGACGTTCCAGTTCCCGGTGCCTCTTAGACACCTGCCATCCGGCCTCCGCAAGCGCTTTGGCCACCGATTCCGCCACTGCAACCGACCGGTGTTGCCCGCCGGTACAGCCGAAGCCGATCGCGAGGTGGCTCTTGCCCTCCTCGATCTGGGCGGGCAGCAGCAGCAGCAGAAGGTCGATAACCCGGCGCAGGAACTCGCCGTGCAGCGGGTCGCCCGCGACGTGTCCGGCCACCGCCGCATCGCGGCCATCGAGACCGCGCAGCGCCGGCACCCAGTGCGGGTTCCGCAGGAACCGGCAGTCGAACATCAGGTCGAGCCCGCGCGGCACCCCCCGCTTGTAGGAGAAGGAATGGACCGAGACGGCCAGACGCTCCGCCGCGCGGCCGCCGAAGGCCCGCGCGACCTCTGCCTTCAGGTCGTGGGGGCTCATCCCGGTCGTATCGATCAGCACGTCGGCCCGCACGCGGATCGGCGCCAGAAGGTCGATCTCGCGCGCGATGCCCGCTTCCGGTGTCTCTGAGGGCGCGAGCGGGTGGCGCCGCCGGGTTTCGGCGTAGCGCCGCTCAAGCTCCTCCGCCGCGCAGTCGAGATAGAGAACCTCGGGCGTCACCTCGGGGCGCCGCGTGAGGCGGTCGATCAGCTCGATGAGGCCCTGGGCCGAGAAATCGCGGTTTCGAACGTCGATCCCCAGCGCCAGGGGCTGGCCCATCGGCGGCCCGTCGAGCAGGCGGGGCACGAGGCTGAGCGGCAAATTGTCGATCGTCTCGTAGCCGAGGTCTTCGAGCGCATGGATCGCGGTGGACCGCCCGGCACCAGAGGGGCCGGTCACCAGCACCAGCCGCTGGCCGTCCTGGCCTTCCGCCGGTTCCATCGCGCTGTCCTTCGCCCCGTCCGTCACCCGCTTCTTCCGCCTTTCAGATATTGCAGGACCGCGGCGGGAAAATGCCCGCTCTCCACCCTGTGAACAAGCGGCAGATGGGTGTCGAGGAGGGTGATTTCGCGCAATGGCGGCAAACGTTCGGTTTCCGTCGCGGAAAGATCGACGGCAAGGGAAAGCGGCACGGGCCCGGCCGGATCGGCGGCAAGAAGCCCGACCCCGCGCGCCTCGATCATCCCGGCGATCGCCGGCGGGGCCTTGGCCCAGAGCCGGCCGTCCTGCCGCGAAACTTCCGTCCGGTCGTCGGCGACAAGGGCGGCGCCCCAGGCCATGAGCTGAAGCGCCAGCGCCGACTTCCCCGCGCCCGACGGGCCGAGGATCAGCAGACCGCGGCCCGCCCAGGCCACCGCCGAGGCATGCAGCACGACGGCCGCCCCCGGACCGTCGGGCGCGGTCGGCCCGGTCACACCGGCAGCCCCACGACGAAGCGGGCACCAAGGGGTTCCGACGTCGGATCGGCATCGGTCGGGCGGATGTTCTCGGCCCAGATCACGCCGCCATGCGCCTCGACGATCTGCTT
>SBFT01000225.1 GCA_006227805.1 Paracoccaceae bacterium | reverse complement strand
CGATCTGGGGTGACAACCCCATGCCCGTGGGAGGGATGTGATCATGGCCATCCGCGAATATCAGAACATCTTCACCCAGGTTCAGGTGCAGGGCGCGCCTGAATGGGGGATGGACGACAGCGGCCAGATGCGGCGCGAGCGGACCGGCAAGCCCGGCTTCTCGACCCTGGTCGGCTGGTTCGGCAACGCGCAGCTGGGGCCGATCTACCTGGGCAGCTTCGGGATCATCTCGCTGGCGACGGGCCTGATCTGGTTCAACATCGTCGGCATGAACATGCTGGCGCAGGTCGGCTGGTCGATCCCCGAATTCATCCGCCAGCTGTTCTGGCTGGCGCTGGAACCGCCCAGTCCCGAATACGGCCTGCGGATGCCGCCCCTGAATGACGGCGGCTGGTACATCATCGCCAGCTTCTTCCTGCTGATCAGCGTGCTGTCCTGGTGGGCGCGCACCTATCAGCTGGCGGCGGAGCACAAGATGGGCAAGCATGTCGCCTGGGCCTTCGCCAGCGCGATCTGGCTGTTCCTGGTGCTGGGCCTGTTCCGGCCGATCCTGATGGGGTCGTGGTCCGAGGCGGTGCCCTACGGGATCTTCCCGCACCTCGACTGGACCACCGCCTTCTCGATCCGCTACGGCAATCTCTACTACAACCCGTTCCACTGCCTTTCGATCGTGTTCCTCTACGGCTCGGTGCTCTTGTTCTGCATGCACGGCGCCACGATCCTTGCCGTCACCCGCTTCGGCGGCGACCGCGAACTGGAACAGATCATCGACCGCGGCACCGCCACGGAACGCGCCGCCCTTTTCTGGCGCTGGACCATGGGGTTCAACGCCACGATGGAAGGCATCCACCGCTGGGCCATCTGGTTCGCGATGCTGACGCCGATCACCGGCGGCATCGGGATCCTGCTGACCGGCACGGTCGTCGACAACTGGTTCATCTGGGCGCAGGAACACAACTTCGCTCCGCTCTACGACGGGTCCTACGGCTATGCGGACTACACGTCCTATGAAGCCTTCATCGGGGAGGGGAACTGATCATGCTACCCAAGTGGTTCAATGACTGGAACAGGGACAACCCGACCAACATCTTCGGCCCCGCCATCCTGGTGGGCGCCCTGGGCGGGGCGGTCTTCGTGGCGATCCTGCTGGTGACCTGGGGGCAACCCTTCGCCACCGCCTCGATGCAGACCGGCCCGCGCGGCACGGGGATGAGCGTGCCGGAATTCAAGGTGGCGCTGGCCAGGCCCGATCCGACGATCGACGCCTACTACACGGACTCGCCGATCGTGCCGCAAGGCGGCGAGCCTCTGGCCAAGGACATCTACCAGAACGTCCAGGTCCTGGGCGAACTGACCGAGGACAACTTCAACCGCCTGATGCTGGCGATGACCCAATGGGTCTCGCCCGAACAGGGCTGCGCCTATTGCCACGGCGATGTCGCGCTCGAGGAATACGGCAAGGACGATCTCTATACCAAGGTCGTGGCGCGCCGGATGATCCAGATGACGCAGACCATCAACGACGACTGGTCGGGCCACGTGAACGCCGTGGGCGAGGTGGGCGTGAACTGCTACACCTGCCACCGCGGCGAGAACGTGCCCAGCGAGATCTGGTTCAAGATCGCGCCGGTGACCGAAACCATGGCCGGATGGTCGGCGAACCAGAACCGAGCCACTTCGATCAGCCAGTCGACCTCGCTGCCGTCGGACGCGCTCGAGAAATACCTGCTCGAGGCCAACCAGATCGTCGTGCACGACCTGGAAAGCCGCGTGGCGGGCGGACCGGCGGACAAGGACAACCCCTTGCCCTCGATCCAGGACACCGAACGCACCTATGCGCTGATGAACTACTTCGCGAACTCGCTGGGTGTGAACTGTGTCTTCTGCCACAACAGCCGCGCCTTCTACGCCGCCGCGGGCGAGGTCACGCCGCAATGGTCCACCGCGTCGCTGGGTATCCAGATGGTGCAGGAACTGAACAATGTCTACCTGGTGCCGCTGCGCGACACCTATCCGCCGGAACGTCTTGGCCCGGTCTATGCCGATGCGCCCAAGACCGCGTGCAAGACCTGCCACAAGGGCTATCAGCGCCCGTTGCAGGGCCTGAACGTGATCGCGGACTGGCCGGAACTCGCCTCGAGCGATCCCCCGGTCTACGAATGAGGGCGGGCGGCGAATGCTTCCTCGCCGCCCTCCTCAGCCAGGCACGAGCCCGCGGCTTCCTGGGCTCGCGCAACGGGGTCTCAACGCCCCGGTTCCCTTCCTGTTGGCTACAGGAGACTGGCGCCGCGTGAGAAGCAACCCTTCCTCATGCGGCGCCTTTTCCATTCCCCAAAAAGGGACGATCCGATGACAAAGACCCTGCAAACCCCGCTTCTGGACCGCGTCGCAGGTCCCGCCGACCTCAAGGCGCTGACCGACCGCCAGTTAGCCGATCTGGCGCAGGAGGTCCGCGCCGAGGTGATCTCGGCCGTGTCGGAAACGGGCGGTCATCTGGGATCGTCGCTGGGCGTGGTCGAGTTGACCGTCGCCATTCACGCCGTCTTCGACACGCCCCGCGACAAGCTGATCTGGGACGTGGGCCACCAGTGCTATCCGCACAAGATCCTGACCGGGCGCCGCGACCGCATCCGCACCCTGCGCCAGAAGGACGGGTTGTCGGGCTTCACCAAACGGTCCGAGAGCGAATACGATCCCTTCGGCGCCGCCCATTCCTCGACCTCGATCAGCGCGGCGCTGGGCTTTACCGTCGGTCGCGACATGGGCCAGCCGACAGGCGACGCCATCGCCGTGATCGGCGACGGGTCGATCAGCGCGGGCATGGCCTACGAGGCGCTGAACAATGCCGGTTCCGAAGGTCGCCGCCTGTTCGTGATCCTGAACGACAACGAGATGTCGATCGCGCCCCCGGTCGGCGCCATGAGCACCTATCTCAGCCGGATCAGCCAGATCGGTCCCCTGCCGATCCTTGATGCCGTCGCCCGCGACATGGAGCGGATGCTGCCCGAACCGATGCGCCTGGGCGCGCAGCGCGCCCGCCAGATGGTGACCGGCGTGACCGGCCAGGGCACCTTCTTCGAGGAGCTGGGCTTCGACTACATCGGCCCGATCGACGGCCATGACAT